>CAZBEA010000021.1:0-14090 GCA_964490835.1 uncultured Gammaproteobacteria bacterium | reverse complement strand
CTCTCACACCACTTCCTCAAGCACTTGCTCATGGTGGCACATTTATTGCCAACAATCGACTGTATTTTGTTGGTGGTTTGGGAAATCCGTTGAGTGACAAAATTTACTCGGCGGAAATAAAACCGGACGGTACTCTGGGAGCTTGGAAAGTTTCTGGGATTTTACCTGAGCCCGGTTATGGTATGGCAATTTTTGAACAGGACGGGATTATTTATCTACTAGGAGGGGTATTTAACGGTATAGGATCAAAAAATGTGTATAAGGCTGATCTTAACCAGGTTGACGGATCAATATCGGGATGGCAACAGCTTCCTGATGCACCCAATTTCCCAAGCGGTCAACACACGGTTTTGGTGGGGGATACATTTGTTTTTGTTGCCCATAACAAAACTTACTACGCAAAAATCTTAAGCCCTGGGGTTCTTGATAGTTGGGCGACAAGTTCACAGGATCTTCCTGATATAATTGGTGCCGCCAGACTCGTTTACAATAATGGATATCTATATTTTATTGGAGGCTATGGGGCATATAGCGGCGGATATTTGAATACTGTTTATTACACAAAATTTAATGGTGTCGAATCTAAGAATGAAGATATATTGGAAGTTGATCTGCTTAAACAAACAGACCCTTTATGGTCAGAAGAGATTTATGATTCTGCCGACAAATGGGCTAGTAGTAATCCCGGAATCGGAAGGTGGGGGTGTGCTATGACATCTGCCGCAATGGTATTCAATTATCACAATATTAAAAAATTACCTGACGGATCTAATCTTGATCCAGGAAATTTAAATGAATGGTTAATATCCCAACCCGATGGATATGTTGGAAACGGTTTAATAAACTGGATTGCTTTAACAAGACTCTCTAAATTATCAAAATCTCAAAATCCGGAATTCGATTACGAAGCATTAGAATATAGTAGGGTTAACTCAGATGATCAGAATACCTTCAAACAAAACATTGATAATAATCTCCCGACAATTCTTGGGGAGCCTGGTCATTTCATCGTGGGCAAGGGGTATTCTGATTCAGAGATATTCATTAACGACCCTGCTTACGATAGGGAAGATTTGTCGGAGTATGCAGATACGTTTCTTTCCATGGGGACCTACACCCCTTCAAATACAGATCTCTCATACATACTTATTACTACTGAAGAGGGATTAGATATAGAATTACAAGACTCATTAGAGCAACAGATTGGTGAAAGTTACATTCAAGAGCCAATCCAAGATCCAAGTGGAGCAAGCTCTTTAGCAAAGACTCTTAAAATTTACTATCTAGAAAAACCAGGAACGGAAAACTATATTTTAAATATTAATTCGGATTCACCAAAAAACTACGATATTGACATTTATTTGTATGATGAAAAAGGAGACGTAATAGTTAAAACCGTTTCTGGAGTGGTTGGAGATAACGTTTTGGATTCGATAGTTTTAGATTTTAATAAAAATGATATAGAACAGAGCGGAATAGAGGAGGTCATAACGTTTGATTCGCTAATTTCTGATATCGGGTTGTATTATCAGCAGGGGAAAATTAAAAACCTCCAAACTAAAAATTTAATGATAAAACATTTGGAATTAGCAAAATTATTTTATCAAGGAAAAAGCAAAGGAGGATCTGGTCAATTGAATTCTCTGAAGAGTATTATTCTCGGACAGACGCCTGGAAATATTTCCATGGATATTTCTGCTATTCTTATTGGTAAAATAACACTTCTTCAGGCGAGTTTGTAATATTGTCTCGTGCCCCAATTCTTTGTATAGTAATTCTATGGCGATTTCGGTTGTTAAAAAAACAGGGGAGGTTGAGGAATTTTCTGACGAAAAAATTATCCACTCGATGAAAAGGGTTGGGCTTCCGGAGCACCTATTTGGTCAAGTAATAGACCACATAAAACAAAGAGTTCATAATGACCAGATATCAACAGAGGAATTGATGTATCACATTAATGAGTTTTTGGAAGTAAACGATAAAAAAGCAGGAATTCGATACAATCTTCGACGTGCACTTGCAGAGCTTGGACCTTCAGGCTTTCCATTCGAAAAATATTTGGCAAGAATTTTTGAAAGTCTCGGATATAAGGCTGAAACTAACCTTTTTCTTGATGGAGAATGTGTCACCCATGAAATAGATTTACTAATTGAGAAAAATGGAAGTCGTGAAATAGTTGAAGCAAAATTTCACAATCAAATTGGTGGAAGGACCGACTTGCAAGATGTGTTATATACAAATTCAAGATTTTGGGATGTTAAGGAAAAAAATAATATCGACAGAGTTTGGATTGTAACTAATACAAAACTATCTCTTGATGCAAGAAGATACGCAGAGTGTAAGGGGATCCAGGCGATCGGATGGAATTATCCGGCAGAAGGTAATTTACAAGATATGGTTGAGCAGCCACAGCTGTATCCAATCACGATTTTAAAAGAACTTGAAAATCATGAAAAAACGCAACTCGTTCAGGGGGAAAAAGTATTATGTCGAGATCTATTATCGATGCCTGATGAAGAGCTCATGAATATTTATCATATCGATCGCGATAGACTTCATGCGGCAAAAGAAAGCGCAAAGTTGATCTGTAATATTTAATTGTTTAAAATTTTACGGAGCGCAATTACAAGACTTGGGAAGGCCAAATTTTCAAAAGGTATTTTCTCATGACTGAAAAATTCATATCCGTCTATGTCACTTGAGACAGAAATGTTCTGAGAAGATTTAATTTTGCCCGTATAAATGAATCCAATTGTCGGATATGAAATCCCTTGATATAGATACACATCAGCATACGAATCGAAGTAGCGAATATCGTGTGGGGTTATCCCAATTTCTTCTCGAAGTTCTCTTTTTAGAGAATCTTCAACTGATTCATTGAGATCGACAAATCCTCCCGGAAGATCCCATTTCCCAATGGAAGGATCAGCCTTTCTTTTAACCAACATTATTTCTCCTTTCTCGTTTTCTAAAATTGCACCGTTTACCGGGCGAGGATTAATATAGAGATGTCTCAAGCATGATTGACATTGAAGAAGATTGTTCCCGCCATACTCTAGAAATCCTCCGCAAAACGCACAGTATAAAAATTGTTCAGCGATTATCCGCTCGTCTTGATTCATATGTGTCCTTATGATAGTGTAATTATACATGAATCGCGCAATAAGGCTTCTTTCGTTTCTACCTCTTCCAATAGCGCATGCGCACTGCGATGTTCCTTGCGGAATTTATGACCCAAAGGCAGCACAAACCGCTGCTCTTACAATTGTCATGATGGTTGAAAAAATGAATGCTTTGGAAAAACCTCCAAGCGATGACACCACAGCGATCCTGAATTATAAAAATACACTAACCCGCTGTATATTAACCAAAGAGGAGCACGCGCGAAGATGTAAGGAAGAGCTTTTTATTCTCTGGGCGGATTTTTTCAAACCAGAACATTTGGAAAAGTTCCCAAATCTTCATGATACATTTTGGAGGGCTGTCAAACTTTGCTCGAAAAACAAACAAGAAGTAAATAAAGACTTAGCAGATCAACTTGTCACCTCAGTCGATGAAATTGCCGCAATGGTTACAACAATTCAGAAAGGATAAACCTTCTCCTTATTTTTTTCTTCCGTTTTTTTTATATAGAGTTTCAGGTCAAAGCATGCAACCTGCATTGCACCCGAGAGATATTGTTTTGGGACTGGTTCCGTCGCTTACGAAACTAAAAATTGGTGATGTTCTCATTTTTAGAAAAAATAGAAAATTTATAATTAAAAGACTGGCATCGACTTCAAATGGCTCATTCCAAATGGAAGGGGATAATTTCATGATAAGTATTGATAGTCGGTATTTTGGGAAAATTGAAAAAAAAGAAATCGTAGGAAAGGTTATTGCAATTTTTCATAATCATAGATAATTATTTGTTACGGGCAGAGTGCAAGTGACAGTCTATTTTCAATTCCCTCAAAATCGACAGGAGTTGAGTAGGTAACAGTACAATTTGATAATTGTGATTTATCAAACATCGTACTCATGAATAGTTCGCTTATTTGGTATTCAGGATAGACTGCGCTCTTGGTAACAAAAATTGTTTTTTCTGATTGCGCAGCACGAGTCAGTTTTTGTGCATCGAGATTTCCTGTTAAAAATCTATTCTCATTTGTATCCACAATATCATGTAACAAAGGTACTCCCGATAAATATGATAGTGCTGGAGTAATACTATTTATTCCGTATAAGTATGTGGGATTTTGTTTGGTGATTTCTTCCACGAGGGTATCGATAGTATTAATTTTTTGCAAATTTTTGTATGAAGAAAGATAGCTGGAAATATTTATGATAAACGATATAAGGATTAAAGCTAAAAATCCAACAATAAGGTTTGTATTTTTTTTGAATTTTGGAATCCAGTAAACAAGAGAAATCGTAACAAATGGAGCAAAAAAATTTAGATACAGAAAATAAATGTCGCGGTAAAATGCAATAAGCGGGAGTGAAAAAAGCGAAACAAAACCAAAAAAGTTTTTTGTTTTAATAAGATAGATATTGACTAATAATAAAATAAAAAGTACAAAATCCTTAAAAGCAAAAAATTGTAAAAGGCTCATTTTTGAAACCCCCTCATGCCGCGCAGAAGAGTATGTAAAAAGATTTCTAATTATTTGTCCTTCGCTTTGCACAACAAAAAACGAAAGTATGAGAAATGATGTTATTGCAAACGTCGTTGTCAACCTAAGGCATTTCATTTTATTTGAGAGAAATGAGTATAAAATTAGCGCCAGTACGATTGGTAAGAAATATACTTTAGTAAGAATTGTAAGGGAAAGAAAAATTCCCGAAAATATTAATTTATTTTTAAGAAAAAAATAATAAGCGAGTAGAGAAAAAATATTTGCGATAAATACCCCAGTCTCATGATCTGAGGTAGCAAGTACTAAAAATGAAAAAAGATATACAACAACTGGGACATATGATAACATTGGTGTTTTGATTTCGAGCAGAGAGATCTTATATATAAGAATTGCAATAATTATTGTTTCAATGATTGGAATTGCAAAGAAATAATCAAGTCTCCATCCGGTAAGTGCTCCGTAGAGTATTGAAATGTATGGAAATAACGGAAGATTTGTGAAAAAGATATCATTGTAAAGAGTTCTGCCATTTAGTAGTTCAATAGCCGTATAAAAATATATATTTGTGTCAGAGACTCTAATCGCAAACCCATCGTGTTTTACAAACAGATAAAAAATGAAAATTAAAAAAAGGGGAATAAGAGATTTTGAGAAGAAACTACTTCTCATCTTTTAAGCAATTTCAAAATTTTCCATCGTACCTTATCGGCCCCAAGATATATTTTGTAGAGAGTTGGGTTGATTATTAAATCATAACTTCCAACGAATTCGGTGAGCACAGGTCCGTACCCTTGTTTAAATTTATGAAACCCATACCATGGATCATGGGGATCGGCATCAGGTCCTAAAGCGCCCCACATATCAAATGATTTTAGCCTATGCAATTTTCCAAACTTTATGACTTCCCACATGATAAGGTTTGATGCCATGACATTTCGAAATTCGGTGGATGATGCACCGTACGGATAGTAAAGCGTATCTTTAAAAATAAATACAAGCCAAGCTGTCAAAATTTTATTTTTATAAGTTGCAGTAAAAAGATGAGAGGTGAGAGTATTCTTATCTGATTCATTCCTGGTATGCCCAAGAGTTTCCCATAAAACTGTGTGGTAGTGAGGTGTATGAGCGTAGAACTGCTGGCGCCTGGTTGTTTCTTCGGTCAGTCTTAAATATTCTTTGAAAGCTTTTGCGGAATTATTTTCCTTCACAACTACACCGTGTTTTTGTGCAACTTTAATGTTGTAGCGAGTTTTGGAATGCATATTTTTCAATAGTTCTTCTTCCGGTTGTGCTAGATTTAGTACAAAAGTATATTTTGTAAAAAGCGGGTGGGCTGAGGGACGAATTGCAAGTTTTGAGAGTTTTATCTGTTTTTCGAAATCGGACTTGTTGTCTATGGTAAGGTTAGGTTCCAGCTGCACAAAAACAATTTTTTGATTCTTAGCAATTTCTGCGACTCTTTTTAATTCATCTGAGGAGAGCGCATGAGATTTAGGAATATACCCGATAAAAAAGGGAGTATGTGGAATCTTATGAACACTCATTGATATTGACTTGGAATTTTTTGTGTCGTCTTTTATTCTGATAACCGTTGTTCCAAGTCTTTCTCTAAATTCTCCCCATTCAAACGACTGAAGCGGATGATTAGTAGAATCGTTAAATGAGTTTGGATTTATATTCATTTATAAAAAATCAGGTATTTCATCATTTCTCATAAAATCGGTTTCTGAAAGAATTGACTCAGGCAGTTCGTATATAAAACGCGATACGGGGTTTTGTACGGTTTGCCCAAAAAATAATCTTCTTCTTGTGCAGAGTAAAAACAATTTATCTCCGGCCCTTGTAACTCCTACATAGCAAAGTCTTCTTTCTTCCTCGATTTCATCACTTGATAAAAGTGATTGATTATTTGGAAAAAGGCCTTCTTCCATTCCAATGATAAATACCATTTTAAATTCCAAACCCTTGGCTGCATGAATAGTCATAAATGTGACTGCGTCTTTTTTATCGCCAACTTTGCCATCAGGAGTCGACTCTGCCTGAACGAGGGCGATATTTTCCAAAAATTGCGGAAGAGTCGGGAATTCTATCGCAACACTTCTTAATTCTTTTATATTCTCAAGACGTGTTTTATCTTCGGGGTCCGTTTCGTCATATAATTCTAAATAACCTGTTTTTTTAAAGATAAGATCAAGCAGTTCAATTGTAGTAATTGTTTCGTATTTTCCTTCAAATTTTATCGACTCAATTAACTCAAGAAATTGAGCAGTTCTTCTTTTGCCAATTTTTTCAATTCGTTCATAAGCGACTTTATTTGCAGGATTAAAAAAATACGAAAGATATGCCGTTAAATCTTTTATCTCGCGCCTTTCATAAAAGCTTGTTCCGCCAACGAGTGTGTAGGGTATTGCGTGATGCAAAAAAGTTTCTTCCAATGCGCGTGATTGCGCATTCATCCGATATAAAACCGCAACATCAGAATAGGAGAAATGCGGATCGTATTTTTGCTTCATCAGAATTTGTTGAATGATGTATTCTGCTTCATGATGCTCGTTATCCAACTGAACGACTTCGACAGAGTCACCGTGAGCATTGTTGGTCCATAACGAAAGAATAGGATGTGATGAGTTGTTTGAAATAATGGAGCTTGCAGCAGTGAGAATATTTTGAGTAGATCTGTAGTTTTGAGAAAGCGAAAATTCTTGAAAGGTCGGATACTCTTTCTTAAATTTTTCAAGGTTTCGAAAATCTGCACCTCGAAAACTATAAATACTTTGAGAAAAATCACCCACTATACAAATATTTTTTGATCCCCCGGCCAGAAGCTTGGTTAGAACGAATTGCGCATGGTTGGTATCTTGATATTCGTCGACTAATACATATTGAAATTGTTTTTGATATTTTTCGAGAACCGAGGGGCTTTCCTTAAAAAGCCGAATAGTTGCAAGCAAGAGATCGTCAAAATCCAGCGCATGCTGTTCTTCCATAAGACCTTCATAGACGGTATAAATACTTGCTACTAATTTTTGAAAATAACCCCTGGCAATTGAGCTGTAGGTCTTGGGATCGATCAGTTGATTTTTGGCTTGAGAAATTGTATGAAGTACACTTTTTGGCTTGGCATTTTTTTGAGAAATATCCAGTCTTTCAAGAGCCTGTTTTATAACAGCTACTTGATCGTCGGTATCAAAAATTTGGTACTCCCGAGGAATTCCAATATGCGTTCCTTCGATTCGTAAAATCTTTGCACACAACGAATGGAACGTCCCAACTGAAGGGAGAGAGGAAATGTTAATAGCCTGCGCCAGTAACTTGGTATGAATACGCTCTTTCATTTCACCAGCCGCTTTGTTGGTAAATGTGACCATAAGGATGTTTTCGGGTTTTATTTGTTTTTCAAGTACGAGGTACAGCACCTTGTATACAAGAACTCGTGTTTTACCGCTTCCAGCGCCAGCAAGAATAATAATTGGTCCGTCGGTTGCGCGAACTGCAGCTAATTGCTCTGTATTGAGCTCGGTCTCAAAATTCATATATTTTTCTTATTGTCGTTGAGAATTCTTATCCATTATAATACAATTCAAAGCCACGACTTATGAATAGACATTACTTCATTGCTAATTTGAAATCCCATTTTACCACTCCAGAGTTGGAAAACTATTTTACAGAATTTCAGAATAACATTCACCTGGTCGACCTAGAGAAAAACGTTTTTATTATTTGTCCAAGTTTTACTTTGCTTGGATTTGCTAGTAAGAAGGTAAAGGAGCTGAATTTACCGGTATCAATTGGTGCGCAGGATGTTTCGTCTTTTGAGCAAGGGGCATATACAGGAGAAGTTTTTGCCGCACAGGTAAAAGAATTTGCAGACTACGTGATAATTGGGCATTCGGAAAGAAAGCGCTACAATCATGAATCAGATGATGATGTGATGAGAAAAGCGAATCTTGCAAAGAATGTGGGACTTGGAGTTATTCAATGTATTCAAGATGAGAACAGTCAGATAGCAGATGCGGTAGAAATTATTGCGTACGAACCGCCAAATGCGATTTCAACTTTTGGTACAGGGGTACCGGATAACCCGGAAGATGTCAAAAGAGTGTTGGATAGTGTCGAATCAAGAGTACCGGGAAAAATTTTAGTGTATGGGGGAAGCGTAAACCCGACTACCGTTGGGAATTATGCTTCAATCGAAAAATGCTCGGGATTTTTAGTTGGCAGCGCAAGTTTGAACGCTTCTGAATTTTTAACACTCACGACTGCATGCTAAAAAATAAAAGATTTATCTTTGTCATTCTTAGTATTGTTCTTTTTTTTGCTTGTACAATTTTTATTGTAAAACCGTTCAGGCAAGGCGTGACTGTGTTGACAGGAGTTCTTTTCGATAAATCAATAGGAGTAAAAAATGAAGATGGGATTGTTAGAGTTGCGTTGCTCGGTCGTGGTGGGGGGGTACATGAGGGACCGGATCTTACAGATACAATAATGATTGCATCGATTGATACAAAAACAAATCATATCTCACTTTTCTCACTGCCCCGTGATTTTTGGTTTGAGGAAAAACAAGAAAAAATTAATACGGTATATTCTCATGCGAGGATAGAAAATGATAAAACAGCATTGTCAGAAATTACGAATGTCCTCTCCTCAATTTCCGGACAAGAGATTCATTATGCATTTCTTATTGAATTTGAAGGATTTGTGCAAGTGATTGATGCTCTGGGTGGCATAAAAGTTGATGTGGAAAATTCTTTTACAGACCCCGAATATCCTGTTGAGGGGAAGGAGCAGGATACTTGTGGAAAGTCGGAAGATGAATTGCAGGCTTTATCGACTGCGTCATCTCAGCTTGAGGCTTTCCCATGTCGATATAAATCTATTTCATTTGAAAAGGGAGAATTTAAAATGGATGGTAAAACAGCACTCGAATTCGTAAGGTCAAGGCACGCCCTTGGAAAAGAAGGAACTGATTTTGCGAGGAGCAAAAGACAGCAGCAAGTACTATCCGCAATAAAAGCGAAAGTATTATCGCTTGGTGTTCTTGCCAACCCTCCAAAGCTTTTTAGTATTTACGGGATCGTTTCAAAAAACATCGAGACAAATATTACAGAAGGAGAATTTGACGATTTCCTGAAGCTCGCACAGAAAATGAAAGATTCACCAATCGCAACATACGTATTAGATTATGGCGATGAAATAAAGGGAACATATGGATTGCTTGAGAACCCCACAATTACTGAGGAATATAATTATCAGTGGGTTTTGATTCCACGAAAAGGCAATGGAAATTATACAGAAATTCAACAATATATAGACTGTGTTGAGTCTCAGATGATTTGTGAGATAACAGAAAAGGAACTAATCGCAAAAGAAGTGGAGGTAAATGGTAAGAAATAAAATAATCCCCGCCGTGTTTCTCATCCTTGAAAAGCCAGACACCATACTGCTTTTAGAACGTTCAAACACAGGGTGGAACGACGGAAAATATACGCTTCCCTCAGGCCATGTAGAAAGAGGAGAATCTCCACGAGAGGCAATAATTCGCGAGGCTTTTGAAGAGGTTGGGGTCAGAGTCGAAGAGTGTTACTTGGAGCTTAAAACAGTTCTATACAGAAAAATAAAAGACAACGAAGAACGTATCGATTTTGTTTTTAGAGCGACAAAATGGCAAGGGGAAGCAGTAAATAATGAACCATCAAAGGCAAGTAATATTATATGGTCTGATAAGGCAAATCTTCCGGCAAATACAATTGACTTTATTCGTAATGTAATTATTTCCGACGTGGATTATATAGAAATTGGATATTCTTAGAAAGAATGTAGTTTTATAAGTTTGGTTGTTTTTTCTTCGAAAACTACATCTCCTATTGACTCAAATTTCATTGCATCAAGGTTTGGATATTTTTCGTATTCTAAATCTCCAATATACACATAGGAAATGTTATATTTCTTTAAAAGAGATTTCGTGATTTCAATATTTTTTGATTCATAAATCGTTTTCACATCTTCAATTCGTGGGGAGGTGATCTCATAACTTCCTCTCCATAACCATTCGTGCACCGTCCATCCAAGAATTGTCGGAAGACCCGTATTCGATGAAACTCGTTCATAGTCTGTGTATGAATCACCCTGAGCTTCAACAATAAACGGTTGACCTTCGATATTTGAATTTATCCAATTTATTGCAGAATAGTCTTGAGGTCTTGTAGCTGACAAATACTTAATTCCGTCAATTCTCTTATAAGATGTAAAGTTTCCATAGTAAGAAGGAATTGCCAGGAATGGATAGATAAGAACTATTGTTGTCAATAGAATGGAGATTCCAGAAAAAAGAACATTTTTTGTTTCCTTTGCAACATGTACCAATATATACGCTGAACAGATGCATAACATCATAAATGCTTGGTACGTTAATTTGAACATAGTGTTTGCTCTGTAGTGGGCTGGATAAATGTCTTTTGCATATACAAATTCCGGTAATGCAATGAGAATTGTTGATACGAAAATTAGTATTGTGACGAAAATGTCAGAACGTGTCGGGATATATTTTTTCTTCGCAATTAGGAATATAAAAAATGAGATTACAAAAAAATAGAAGAATCCGTAGAGCGTCAGTAACTGCCACCACAATGAATGTTGGCAATGGTTTTTTTCGAAAAGGAATGGTCCCCACGCTCCAATTTTTGTGAGAAATTCAGGTGAACATAATATTCCAATTTGAGAGGCAAATGGTACAAATTCGCTATTAAAAAGGTACATCGTGATAAATGTTGTTGTTCCAAGAATCCCAACTTTTAATGCGGAATGTTTGGTAAATGAGAAAAATCCGCGTACGGCAAACCTTTTTTTCTTATCCTGGAATACGAGTCGCTTTGATTCAAGAGAGAGAATAACAATCCCTGTTAATATGCCGTATATCATCAGATCCCAAGCATTTGTCATATAACTCATTCCAAGTGCTGCACCAATAGCAATTAATGTTCTCTTTTGAAATATTCCTCTTAAGAAATCGTGTAAAAGAAGAGCGACAATTAACAAAACTACAGGAATATTTAACACATGACCGTGAAGATCGGATACGATGAAAGAATAAATAGGAAATTCATGAATTGTGTTTTGGATAAAACGAGTGGCATTAGGGTACCAGTACGAGTTGCTCGAGAGAGTAAGAGGAGAAAACACAAGATCCCAGAGAGGTTTGGGGTGCTCATTCTCATATGGTTTGAAGAAAGCATAAATAGTATGTAGATTTCCGCCGAGCGCTGTAAAAGCACCGGCCAGAAAGAACGTTAAGATTTTTCGTAACTTTTTATTTGATTGAACTAGATAGAATCCAATAAAACTCGCTTCAATAAAACAAAACGCAAACAGGGTTGCCATCATGAGGTTGTATGTAATAAAAGAGGGGAGTAATGAAATTTTGGTAAGAACCGCTGTAATGAAATGCCCAAAGTAGTAATAATTAATCGGTTCGGGTGGGAACCACATATCGGTTGGGGGCATGTAACTAGATCTGAGAATCGAGTTAACGAATCCGAAATCCATAAATTTTTCGAGTCCATTGATGTCGGGTTGAAATCCTCGAACATAAGACCAAGAGATGAGCGCAATTAAGAAAAATATTTCCTGGAGTAAAAACGCCCTTTTACGTTTTAAAAGTTCCGGAAAGGTTTTGTTCCGGAAAACTAAAAAGACATTTAGTGAAAAAAAGATCCAGAGAAGAAGAAAAACACTAGCGGTTGAAAAGGGAACAATTTTTAAAAAACTTAAAATATACGCAGTATATGACAGTATTAATATCCCTATTATTTTGGAAAACGAGTAGCCAAAATCAAAAAAATTGGAAAAGAGTTTTTGAGTGAGCGGAAGGAAAATAATTCCGATTATGAAAAATACAAACCACCATTGTAGAATAAGCAAAAGATCGCTAACCATTTTTTATTTGTTTGAAAATCTCTCGAAGAGAATGAACGACCGTAATTGAAGAAGGAATATTGTTTTTGGGTACAAATAGTTTCCCATCAAGCCAAAATAGTTTTGTGTCAATTTTTTTGTTCGCCAGATATTTTAAAAGGTCAAAATCATCATCAATATAATAGTCTAAATGTAATTCCTTAATTTTTTGATATTTAAAGATATGAGGTTGTTTGTTTTCAAAGTTAAAATATATTCCTTTAAAATGCTTGCTAAGATTATGGAGTTTTAACCACTGTTCAGTCCTTATTCTTAAAAAAGAGAAGCGGCTCGATACGAGGTATATTTCGTATCCTCTTTTTTTTGAAAGCTTTTCGAGCACTTGTATATTTTCTTTTATCGGATGACGAAATACAGGGTAGTGTGAGAGTATTCGAATCTTTTGCTCTATTGAATTTGGAAATCGATAAATTTCTTTTGTATTTTTATGGTTTTTATATAAATAATCAATCAAAAAATCTGGAACTAGTGGCGGGTAGTCAACGAAAACTTTATCAAAATCAAAACCTATCTTCATACGAACTTATTGATAATATCAAGTATCTTAAAATTCCAAACGGTTCGGTGGGTGGTTCCTACATTATTAATAAACTCTTCCCGGTGTGATTTATACCAGTCATACGATTCAATTAAAATATCGGTATTTGACTTGGTTGGTTTGAAGCCTAGTTCTTTTTCAGCTTTTTGCGTCGAAACATAGGAGTCAACTGGGAATGTTTTATAGTGCCATGCAACAATTGGGGTCATATTGAATTTCTCCAGAACTCCAAGTGCAATTTGCGATGGAAGAACAGGAAGTCCGACAATTTTGGATTGGGATTTGGCATGCTTGATAAGAGCAGATAAATCTTTTTTCCATGTCCCAAATTTTTTCGCTCCGGCATTATAAATTTGTCCAGATCTTTTAGTTATAAGAGCAGATAGAATAAGTTGGCAGAGATCTTGTACTTCAAGCAGTTGATACAGATTTTTTCCGTTCCCCAAAATAAAAACCGGTTTATTGTTGTAAATTGCCTCAAACCACAAACTGAATACTCCAAGTCTTTCAGGACCTAAGAATGTTTTGGGTCGAATAATATTTACCGGTAGTCCCTTTTTGTTGTATTCAAGACAGATTCTTTCGGCTGCCGCTTTGGACTCGCCGTAGTGTCCAATTGGATGAAGGGGGCTTGTCTCGCGCTCTGGTAAATCGCGTGGTACTCCATACATAGCAGTCGTTGAGATAAAAAGAACTTTTTTAACTTTATTTTTCAAGCATGCTTCAAGAATATTTTTTGTCCCATTCACATTTACATCAAAAATATAGTTTCTTTCATGATGAATGGGCAGCGCAGCTGCTGCATGAACTACATAATCAATATTTTTAATTGATTTTAGTGTTTGTTTTTTATCACGGATATCACAGTTTACAACTGTTACTTTGTCGAATAGATCCTTTGCTGTCAAAGGGGCGATATCTAATAGTATGATTTTATACCCTTTTTTAAGGAGATATCG
>CAZBEA010000020.1:0-14116 GCA_964490835.1 uncultured Gammaproteobacteria bacterium | reverse complement strand
AGTTTTATTATGGTTCGAAATAATAGGTTTGCCCGCTTTAAAAAGGGATTGTTAGTCATACTCTTAGTTATTGTTATTCTTGATCTTTTGAGATTTGCAAATAAATTCACACCATTTTCCGATGGTATATATTTCTACCCGCCTACTTCGATCATAGCTTTTATACAAAAAAATATTGGATCTCAAAGAATCATGAGCATTGATGATAGAATTCTTGCGCCAAACATCACGACCCAATACAAGATTCAAAATTTAGGGGGATATGATCCTCTTTATTTAAAAAATTTTGCTGAAATGATTGTTGCTTCCGAGAGACAGAGTGACGATGTTGGCCTTCCATATGGTTTTAATAGGATTATTTCACCTAAAAATATTGAGTCAAAAATCATAGACTTGTTAGGTGTGAAGTATGTACTATCTATTGGAGATATAACTTCTGAAAAGTTCAAACTTGTTGCTACCGAAGGGTCCACAAAGTTATATGAGAATATTGAAGCGAAGGAAAGGGCATTTTTTGTTAGCGAGGTAAAGGTTGTTACTGGTCAAGATGAATCTATAAGGTCGATTCTTGATCTGGATCTTGAAAAGACTGCTGTTGTAAGGGAGCTTGGGGATTTAGAATTCGGAACCGACAGAAAATTTGCTAAAGGAGTTGTCCGCTCGTATGAAGTCACACAAAATGGGTCGAAAATCAAAACACAAAATAAGGGTGAGGGTTTTTTGGTTGTGACCGATTCATATTATCCATTGATACGTGCATATGTTGATGGTGTCGAAACGGTAGTGTATGAAACCGATCATGCGTTAAGAGGAATAATTGTCCCGAGCGGTAGTCGTGTAGTAGAATTTAAAACAGCCCTATTCAAATGAAAAAAATTCTCATTGTTATCCCAAATTACAACGGGTTCTCGCTCATTTCGAATAATCTACCCAGAATAAACGAAATTCTCAAAAAGCGAAGCGATACGAAAGTCGTTATTGTAGACGACGGGTCAAAAACAGAGGAAGTGCGAAAGTTGGAAAAATTTCTTGGTGAGTCACGTTTTGATATTCCCGTCACACTGATCAAGCATAAAATAAATCATGGATTTTCCTCGGCTGTGAATACGGGTGCTTTTTCCGAAAGTTCCGACTATATTCTTTTTCTAAATTCTGACGCAGTTCCGGAAAATGATTTTTTGGACAGGCTTGTTGGGCGATTCGGTGATAATCCCCAGCTATTTGCTGTCGGATGTATGGATAAGAGCATAGAGCCAGATGGGACGGTGTTACGGGGAAGAGGAATTGGGATGTGGAAGAGGGGGATTTTGGTGCATAAAAAGGGAGAAGTGGATGATAAAACAGATACATTTTGGGTATCGGGAGGGAGTAGTATGGTTGATGCTCAAAAGTTTAAGAGAATAAAAGGTTTTGATACGATATTTAATCCTTTTTATTGGGAGGATATTGATTTATCATACAGAGCGCAAAAAGCAGGATATGAACTATTTTTTGACAAATCATGCGTTGTCGAACACCGTCACGAAGAGGGGGCAATTAAGACTCACTATAAAAAAAATAAAATTAACACTACTGCGTATCGAAATCAATTTATCTTTCTTTGGAAATCTATAACCGACACAAATTTCCTTATACAGCACATTATTTTTTTGCCGTACCATTTAGTAAAGGCAATTTTTCGCTGGGACACGGCATTTTTAAAGGGATTTTTCCTTGCCCTGTTAAAAATTCCTGTTATAATTGAAAAAAAACATCAGCAAAAAAAATATTTTGTTTTGCATGATAAGGAAATTATTTTTAAAACCTCATGAAGTTATCAATTGTTGTTCCTGCCTATAACGAAGACAGAACCATCGGTGAAATGCTGTCAAAACTCATAAATCTTGAGTTATCTCCTGTGGAAAAAGAAATAATTGTGGTGAATGACGGCTCATCAGATACAACTCGTGAAGTTATCGAAAGAATCAAGCAACACTACCCGCAAATAGTAGTTATCCATCACGCTAAAAATAAGGGGAAAGGCGCTGCGGTAAGAACAGGTTTTGGGTCAGCGACAGGAGATGTTATTATTATCCAAGATGCGGATCTTGAATATAATCCAAGTGATATTCCTAAAATAATAAAGCCTATTATAGAGAAAAAAGCGAGAGTTGTGTATGGAACGAGGTTGAAAATGAAGCCTGTCTTCTTCGGTAAAAATAAAACTCCACTTTTGCTTCATTTTTTTGGTAACAAATTTTTGAGTTTGGCTACAACTGTGATGTTTGGATACCCGATTTCGGATATGGAGACATGTTACAAAGCTTTTGAAAGAAGTGTAATAAAAGGGATGAGGCTTAAATCCCGCTCTTTTAATTTTGAGCCGGAAATTACAGCAAAAATATTAAAAAAAGGAATTAGAATTCTTGAGATTCCCATCAAAACAAAACCCAGGGGTTTTGATGAAGGTAAAAAAATCAGAACATTCCACGATGGGAGTATTGCTTTGTGGACATTGATAAAGTATAGATTTTCGAATTAATCTAGAAGATATGAACGTACGTCTTTCGACAGTGCTGTTTTTTGGACTCTCAATTCCATTTATTATGACGTATCGTCTTGGACCGGCCGATACTCCATATGCGATTTTTACATTTATTTTTCTATTGCTTATTTCTGCAGTCGCAAGTGATATTTTTCTCAGTACCAAAAAATACTATGAAAAGCTGAAGAGTGTAATATATGGTTTATTAATCGTTTCTACTTTAGGAGCAGGATTTGTTGCAAGCATTATTGTTCGCCACATAAATCATCCCATTTACCAAATTCATGACATCATTTTACAACTTGAAGCTGCGATTAGATTCTTTCTCGACGGGGTAAATCCATACTCGACAACATATTTTGGAACGTTTCTTGAGCAATGGCATTATTCTGAGAATGCCATTAATCCTGCACTGTACCATTTCGTAATGGAACCGTTTTATCTCCTTTTTTCTGTCCCCTTCTACGGTATAGGAATAAAGCTATTCGGGTTCTTTGACGGTAGAATGCCATTGTTCTTTTTATTTTTTGCAATGCTTGTTATTGCAGGCAAAATCGTGAAGGATCACGAGAAGAAATGGCAATTCATTGCACTTCTTGCATTCAATCCTGCAACAATCGGATATACCCTTGAGGGAAGATCGGATATTTTTATGCTGGCATTTTTATTGGCGGGGTTATATCTTCTTCAGCTAGATAAAAACAAACTTGGCGGGATTTTGATAGCATTATCATTTATGATCAAGCAATCGGTTTGGCCATTTTTCCCGTTCTTCCTTTTTTACTTATTCATAAAGAACAAAAAGAATATAAAAAGAACAGTTATCGACCTTCTTCCATTTTTTGCAGTATGCGTTGTTATTGCTCTTCCATTTTTAATTTGGGACACAAAAGCATATATAACAAGTACGGTACTTTACCTCTCAGGAAATACCGAACATAGTTACCCCATTTCAGGGTATGGGTTTGGTGTCCTTGCTCATCAATTGGGTTGGATAAAGAGTCTGACCGAACCTTTCCCATTTGTAGTGTTTCAGGCTCTGATTTGTATCCCGCTCATTGTTTTTCTCTTGAGATATCAGTCTAAAAAGAATTCTGTAAAGCATGCAATATTTCTTTATGCGATATTCCTTTTTGTGTATTGGTATTTTTCCCGCTATTTCAATAACAGTCACATCGGATACATCTCAATGCTGGTTTTAATAGGATACTTCTGGCCGAACCTAAAAGATAAAAATGCGAAATAAATTTTTTTTCTTTCTTTTAGGTCTTATATTGCTTTTTTACTTTTTCCCACTTTTTAGCAGCGGTATTTTTCTAACACATGACGGAGAAAACCACCTGGCACGAATTGCATCGTATTCATCGGCAATAATGGACGGTCACTTTCCGGTCCGGTGGGCAGGGAATTTGAATTATTCGTACGGCTCTGCGGTGTTCATTTTCTTCTACCCATTGCCGTATACGATGGCCTTTATTTTTCATTTGATTGGTTTTAGTATTGTCGGATCATTTAAGATAATTCTTTTTCTATCATTTGCTGGTGGGGCAGTTGCTTATTATTTTTTTGCCAAACAATTTGTGAGACGCGACGTCGCACTCGTTTCATCGGTGTTATATATGATTGCGCCGTATCATATTCTCAATATGTACGTACGAGGAGATATCGGAGAACTTCTTGCGTACGTATTTATACCACTTATTTGGTATAGTATTGAGTCGTTTAGAAAAAAGAGCGATGTCCTAACATTGGTTTTGGGGAGCGTTTTTTATGCGCTTCTAATTCTTTCTCACAATGGTGTAAGCCTCCTGTTTACACCTATTGTTTTGTTGTATATTCTATTATTTGTACCAACACTCAAGAAGAAAGCTCTTGCCTCTGTAATAATTCCACTCGGACTTGCACTATCTTCATTTTTTTGGATTCCGGCAATTCTTGAGTCAAAATATACGAATGCAAAAATTTTTGTCGGAGATTTTTTTCGTAGTAATTTTTTCTCATCACCCATAGATTTTATTCATTCCCCATGGGGATTTGGAGCAAGTATCAATGCTACAGACGGTCTTGCTCCTCAGCTTGGATTATTCTATTTTATAGCTTTATGTATCTCGGTTATTATGCTGGTCAGATTAAAAATGAAGATAAAAGAGTCAATATTTTGGGTTGCAATTTTTCTCATTGGTTTTTTCTTAGCTCTTCCAATTTCACGTTTTCTTTGGGAGAACATACAAGTATTAAAACTTTTTCAATTTCCCTGGCGCTTGATAATCCTTTCGACGTTTTCTGCTCTCGTTTTGATAACGTTTGGACTTGATCGGATTCGTAACGGTAAATGGTTATATTTAATTTTGCTTGTTTCAGTCCTTTCAACTATTCCGTTTATTCGTACTCGAGAATACACATATTATGACGATGCATTTTACTATTCATTCCCAGGGACTACTTATTTTCATGGTGAAGCTACATCAATATGGTCGGCAGGAGATGCTTTTGAGAGGCCGGGAAAGAGTATCGAAATAATTGAGGGAATTGGAAGTATAAATTCTGAGCAGAGGAAAAGCACCAAACATCTCATACATGTTCGTGCAGAGACGGAAATGAATATTGTCGATAATACATATTACTTTCCCGGCTGGAAAGTTTTTGTTGACGGAATTGAAACGGGAATACAATTCCAAGATCCGGGTCATAGAGGGCTTATTACATTTAGGGTTCCGCGCGGTGAGCATGAGATTTTAGTAGTTTTTGAAGAAACAAAAGTGAGAATATTTTCGATTATGCTCTCACTTTCTGCCTTGGGTGGAATATTTTTCTTAGTGTACAGTCGCAAACTTTTCAATAAAATAATTACATGAAAAGGAATCAAAGATTATTAATCGTGGTAATAATTGTGATTGGTTTTGTTCTGCGATTTGTTTATCTGTCACAATTTCCAGTTCTCCATCGTGATGAGGCATTTCTGGGATATAACGCATTCTCAATTTTAAAAACCGGAAAAGACATGACGGGTGAATTTTTGCCTATACATTTTAAATCTTTCTTGTACTCTCCCGGGGGATACTCATATCTTTCGATACCTTTTATGTTAATTTTTGGGTTTAATGAATTCTCAATCAGAGCCGCATCGGCATTTTTCGGAACAGCGAGTATAGGTATGTTATTTCTTCTCGTTCATGAGCTTTTTAAAAAAAGAAAAGAGGGTTTTATCATTGGTTCATTGGCATCATTTTTTCTTGCAGTTCTTCCCTGGCATGTTAATATGTCTCGAACTGCGACAGAAAATGTGATCGTCGTGTTCTTTTTGTTGCTCGGTACATATTTGTATATTCTTTGGGCGAGACGGACAGGGATTGCTCTTTTTATTGGTGCTTTTATATGTTTTTTTATTACGATTTTTTTGTATCAAGCGCCACGTTCGTTCTTGCCATTTTATTTGCCTCTTCTCTTTTTATGCTTTGTTCCCAGAAAAAGGACGGAAATAGCTTGCTCATTATTTTCTTTCCTGTTTGTGATTGTTATTCCGATTTTTCTCATTTTAATTTCTCCCAATCTTGCTCTTCGTATTCAAACGGTTAGCATTTTTTCAACAGACCAGACGCAGCTTGTTATAAATGAGCAAATAACTCAAGAAGCGGTAGCAGGAGTGCAACCTTTGGTATCGCGTATATTTCATAACAAGTTACTTGGATATTCGGATGAGTTTATAAAAAATTACTTTGATCATTTTTCCTTTGAATTTCTTTTTACTGAGAATTCACTTCCGGATCGGTATAGAGTTCCCTTGACGGGAATTGTTTATTTGGTTATGCTTCCTTTTATTATTTTCGGTTTGTATTCTCTATATACAAAACATAAAAAATTATTTTATTTTATTGGAGGAACTCTTCTTTTTGTACCGATTGGGAGCGCTCTTGCCTTCGATGATATTCCCAACCAGCAGCGAACACTTTTTATGGCTCCGATCTTGTGTTTGATCGCATCTGTTGGACTTTTCGATTTTATAACGTACTTCAAAAATAAAAAAATACGCATGGTGAGTGTTGGGTTTTTGGGAATACTTTTTGCATTTTCAATTGTTTTTTATCTTCGTCAATATTATATTCACATGCCTGTTTATAGACCATGGTTTCGAAATGACGGATACAAAGATCTGGTGCGCATTATTAATGAAAGAAGCCCAGGCTATAAAAAGATTGTTATTACAAATCGGGAGTCTGCACCAACAATTTTCTTTCTAGTATTCTTAAAGTTTGATCCAAAGGTATTTCAAGATCAGACAAAAAATCTATTAACGCATGATTTTGACAGAGTACCATTCGACAAATTTGAATTTGTTACCGATGAATGTCCATTGACAGCAAAGATTAGCGGAGACAAGAGGATTGTTACGGGAAAAAAGGAAATACTATACGTAAATAGCAGCCTGTGTAATACAATAGAAGAGTCGAATGTAATTGATACAATCAAAAGAAAAGATGGTTCAGAAGTTTTCCATGTCACGGTTCTTAAATAAAAATATATTTCTTCTTGTAGGTATCGTGCTTTTTGCTGCATTATTAAGATTTGTAAATCTATCCTCAATTCCACCGAGTCTTTCTCACGATGAAGCGGCAATCGCTTACAATGCCTGGTCAATCATACAAACTGGCAAGGATGAATATGGAGAAAGTTTACCAATGCTTTTTAAGTCATTCGATGACTACAAATTGCCGGGTTACATTTATTCAACATCGCTTGCAGAAATACTATTTGGAAACAATCACTTTTCCGTTCGGTTCACATCTGCATTCTTAGGCACGCTTACCGTAATTGTTGTGTTTTTTCTTACAAAAGAAATAATGCATGGATTGAAGACACAAAAATTGCGATCTATCCCATTTATTGCTGCCGGAATATTTGCTCTTTCACCCTGGAGTATTAACTTTTCAAGAGCAGCGTTTGAAACAAATGGCAGTGTCTTCTTTATTGGGTTATCTGTTTTGTATTTGTTGATATCCAGGCGTCGGGTTGTATACATGATACCCGCTATCGTTTCAGCTGTTGCAGCACTCTATTTTTATTACACGGCACGCGTGTTATTGCCGGTACTTTTTATAGGATTTTTCTTGCTTAACTATCGATATTTTTTAACTAAGATAAAAGTTGTCTTATTATCAATTTTTATTGGAGTACTGCTTGTGTCTCCTATCCTCCCACACATGGCAACAGAAGGAATGGAGCGGATTAACCAGGTAAGTATTTTTAATGACAAATCATTTACAAATCCCTATTCCGAGGCAATTTTACGACATGAAAACTCAATCGATGCCAGACTTATATACAACAGAAGGGTTGCACATTTTCAGAACTTTGCTAATAACTATTTTAAGAATTTGGCGCCTGACTATTATTTCACAAATGGTACCGGACCGATGGGTCTTCTTCATATCTGGGAGGCCCCATTTTTTCTCGTCGGTATGGTTGCCCTGCTAAAAATGAAGACTAAGACTAAGTGGATGATTTTTCTGTGGTTTTTCTTCGTGCCTGTTATTGCAGGGCTTACTACGGAACAGCCCAATCCGCTTAGGACCCTTCCCGCCTCAATTCCTTCTGCTATATTTACAGCATTTGGTATTTACACAGTTTTTCGATATCTGAGTCAAAAAAAATACTACCGTATTTCACTTGTTGGTTTTGGAATTGTAGTATGTATATTTTTTATAAGATTTCTATATTTATACTTCGATTATTATCCCCATCTAACTGCTAGAAGATGGGTTGAAGGAAGCCGAGAGCTTGCTCATTTCATTAATGATAAAAAAGATGAGTATGATCTAATCTATGTTACGGGAGAAAATTGGAGACCTTATATTCACATGCTCTATTATATGAAGTATCCGCCATCAAAATTTCAAAACGAGAAAGGCGATAGATTTCATTTTGCCAACATACAGTTTGGTAGTGCAGGTTGGGATTCGTCAGAAGAAATAAGACTCAGTCATGCAGACTTATTTTTACTCAAAAGGGATAGAACTCTTTTTATTCTGACAAAAGAAGACTATGATAATCAAGTGCTTTTACGGGGAGGTAAAGATTCGATGAGAATCATTAAGATTATCGATGGGAAATTAATAAAGGGGGCTTATTATGCGGTCGAAATATAAGAAAAAAATAAATTCATACAAGAAATATTTAAGAGATAAAAGATTTTGGGGAGTAATGGGGATTCTTCTCATTTCTGCGTTTTTGCGTTTTGTAAATTATGGAAATAGATGGGGTTTGGCATACGATCAAGCTCAATTTGCTCTTGTTGCAAGATACGCAATTGATACATTTCAAATCCCGCTTCTCGGTCCTTTTTCGTCGGGGGGACCCTTTCAAACAGGAGGAGAGTGGTATTGGATTGTGATGATGGGGTGGATTATTTTTCCATTCACAATACTTGGCCCGTGGGTATTTCTAACAATTCTAACAATTGTTGCTGTACTGGTTATGTGGTATGTCGGAAAAAATCTAATAAATGAAAAATTCGGGTTTCTTCTGGCAACACTCACTGCCGTTTCACCGATTCAAATTTTACAATCCACAAATCTTACAAACCAAACGCCGATTATTCTCTTTTCTACATTGTCAATTTTATTCATGGTGCTATTTATAAAAAAAAGAAACACAAAATTCATTTTTCTTCAGGCACTTTCTATAGGAATTGGAACATCTATCCATATTCAAGCAGTAGCTCTTATTCCATTTCTTGTATTGACGTATGCATTCTTCTCGAAAAATAGGATAAAAGATTTCATTGTAATTTGCCTTGGGATAGCTATTCCTTGGGTGCCGGTTTTGATAGCGGATGTCCAGAATAATTTCTACAATACAAGAAATATGATTTTTTATTACACAAGTAGTCAGGCACAAATCCCGTATGAAGCTTTGGGGAGAAGGTGGTTAACTTTTCTGATACAATTTATGCCGTCATCGTGGGGTTTGATTATCGGGGGAAATATAATTCTGGGGTATCTTCTCATTGTTTTAACCGCCGTGGTTGGATTGGCATTACTCGTCAAGAGAAAAATAAATGCCGGGTGGTGGGTCATTTTCTTAAGCTTTGCCTGTATGGTCGCAATAGTTCGGTACACAAGAACACCACTATTTGATAGTTTTTTGATATTCCTGAATCCTTTTGTGCTTCTCATTTCATCGTGGACAGTGTATCATATTGCAAAATTTTCGAAAATCTTAGGAATTGTAGTATTTATCATCATTGTTATCGGAAGTCTTTATAAAGTAATTCCGATGATTCAGTCATCTACTAATGTTACAGCAACACAAATAGAGCAATTTAAAAGGGAACTTGTTTCGAGATACCCGAACAGTGGGTTTTCTTTCTATGATTATAAATTTAATACGAGAGACAAAAGTGTTTCACTTGTTTTATCACTTTATCGGGATGGCCTAATCGACTCGAAAGGAGAAAAGATGGGATTTGTTATTGCAGGTCCCCGGACAAATGTTCAGCAATTTCATGAGCCTGTTGTGGGAAAATTGGGAGATTACCAAATCTACGATTTGAAGGCTTCAAATTCAGCACAAATAGAAAAGGACGAATGGGCGTTAATAAATCCGGAAAATATTTATAATTCAGTTCAATACTGGTATAAAAACAAATGAAACAAATAAAAAAAAATACTAGCCTGATTGTCATATTTCTGATTGCCTTGTTTTTGAGAAGTTTTTTGCTTTCAGATTATCCCAACGGTTTTTTTACCGACGAGGTTGTAAGCGGGTACGTGGGGAGATTTTTACTTTCAACCGGACACGATCTCTATGGGAATTTCCTGCCAATTTTTTATTTCGACAAATTTGGTGACTTCAGATCAATCATTCCGATGTATATTACCGGAATTTTTACATTTATATTTGGTTTAAACGAATTCTCTGTGAGATTTGCACCAGCACTTTTCGGCGCTATAACCGTTATCCCAATGTATTTTTTTGTGTTAAGATTTTCCGAAAGTAAGCCAATCGCACTGCTTGCTTCATTTCTTCTTGCAATTTTTCCATGGCATATCGTTTTATCACGAGCACAATCCGAAGGGATTATGGGGCTTTTGGTTTTTATGACAGGCATGGCTATTATATCTTTCAAGAAAACGCTTTCGTTGAGAAACGTAATCTTTGGAACGATTCTGTTGAGTACAACATATCTTTTTTATCCTCCGTTTAGGATATTAACCCCCCTTTTCATATTGCCTCTTGTTTTTACTTCTAAAGGAATGGTTAGGAAAAAATATATAGTTATATGCGGAATTTTATTTCTCTTTACCACCATTATTATTCTTACTCCGTGGGGTCGTGGAAGGGCAGAGCAAACTTCACTTTTCTCAAATAAGGAAATTGCTGAAAAAATAAAAGCGGACAATGAAAATTCGGCGATTGCGCTAGGTCCGGATCAGATACTGCTTGCAAGAATTTTTCATAACAAGCCTGTTGGGTATACACGAGAATCTCTGAAACAGTATTTTTCCTATCTTTCACCAACTTACCTCTTTTTTAACGGGGGACTACCATATAGATATACGGTTCCCGAGACGGGCTTGCTGTTTGTTACATTCATATTTTTTATTGGGGCATTTATTTTTTTGCAAAAAGATAAATCGCCAACTATCGCTCAAAAATTATATCTTGGATATATACTTGCAATTTGCATTCTTCCCGCATCTTTGACATTTGAGGATTCGCCAAATATCCATAGAAGTTTTCTCATGATCATTCCGCTTGTGATCATATGTGCGTATGGAATGTATTCTCTCATCACTTTTTCAAGGAATAAAAAAATGAGAGTTCTTACTATTTGCGGAATATCTATACTGCTTGTGCTTGAATTTATCTATTTCCAACACCAATACAGATACCAAGCACCTTCTTTTAGGAGTTATTTACGTGGTGACGGTATGAACAGCGCATCAAAATGGATTGCTGAAAATAATGAAAAGTATAGTAAGATTTATTCAACAGGCTATGAGGACTTTGCAATTTACTATCTTTATAACACAAAAAATTTTAATAAAAATTTAATAGGAATTTTTGAAAAAAATCCTCTATTCCCTCGACAGGTGGATAATTTGTTTTTTTCGAACGAGTACTGTCCGTTCGAGCACGATAAGAATTTCAGGTTGCAAAATCGTGAGATGCTTGTAGTACATGGTGATTGTAAATCATACGTAGACCTTGTCGAAGTTCATAGGGTGGTCAGAAGAGATAGTACCGTTGCGTTTAAAATGTATGTATCGTCTCAATGAAAAAGAATAGGAAAAAAATATTTACATTGTCGATAATTATTTTGATATCCTTTTTTGTAAGAATTGTTAACTTGAATACAAATCCTCCCTCACTGCACGCTGACGAAGCCGATACTGTTTATTCTGCAAATTCTCTTCTCAAAACCGGAAAAGATGCATATGGAAATCCATGGCCTCTCCATTTCAAAGCCCAATCAGATGTGTTTAGAGCGCCTATTTACACATACACCACAATAATTCCGGTAGCCCTATTTGGAATGAATGCATTTTCTGCTCGGATTAATTCGGTAATTGCTGGCATTGTTTGTATAATCGCGTTGTATTTTTTAACAAGATACTACACCAAATCGGACAATCTAGCCCTGCTCACGGCTGCGCTAGCAGCTATCAATCCATGGTTGATACATATCTCAAGGACCGGCCTTGAGATTCAAATGTCTCTTACTTTTGTAATTTTAGGAATTCTATTTTTCCATAAAGCCATGCTTGGAAAAACAAATGTATTATTGATTCTCTCATCGGTGTTTTTTGGTCTTTCGATACATACATATAATGCACCAAAGGTTTTTGTCCCCTTAATACTGTTGATTTTATTCGTGTATAACAAAAATCTTGTCTTTAAAAGAAAAATTTCAATTTTTATTTTTCTTCTGATTTTTTGCTTTTTCTATTCAGTAATGGGTTATCTGGCATTGTTTGAAAATGGCGCAGCCGAATTAGAGCGAGTTGGTATTTTTGACGAGTCAACAGCAGCACACATTGTAAACTCCGAGAGAACAAATACAAATGCGCCACTCCCAATCTCATCAATATTTAGTAATAAAGTAGTTTTTTACGGTCGAGAATTTATGAATAAATATAGTGGACCACTGTCGCCTTCGTATCTTTTTCCAAATGGAGATTCGTCACTAGATAAAGGAATAGGGACGTACGGGCAATTCCATTTTTTTGAAATTATTCCATTTTTTGCTGGTATCTATTTTCTTTTTAGAAAAAACAGAAAAGTTGCATTATTTTTATTTGCTTGGTTTGCGGCGGCGCTGGTTCCGGGTGGTATCACAAAAAGCGGGTATTATTCTTACAGGGATGTAAACTTGAGTCCGGTTATTCTAATGTTTAACGGTATTGGTATGTGGGGAATATACTCATATCTTAAAAATGGTTTAAAAATTAGACAATCATTCATTTATCTTGGATTATTGGTGATTGTATTACTAACCTCCATTTATTTCATTTATATCTACTTTTACTCATATCCTGTATTTTCCCGCGATTGGTGGGGATGGAACCAAAAGCAAGCTATTCTTTTTGGGGAGAAAAATAAAACCGATTATGATGGATTACTTATACAAGGCGGTACAGATTGGGATATATTGTATGCGTATTACGCGAAGACAGACCCGGAAGTTTTTCAAGCAGCGTATCAGGATAAAATCGGCGAGAATAACAATTTCATATCAATTCATAATGTTCACATCGGCAGCGTAATTGATAAGAATAAAATTGCGATCCAAGAAAAAATTGAAGGAAATAAATTTTTACTCGTTGTTCCCGGAAATGTTCTCGAAGACGTTCCATCAAAAAAGAGGTTTTACGGAATTGACGGAGTTCATGTAGAATTAAAAACATACGATGTGATAAACGGAGAGATAATAAATGAATCTGCAAGAGATGAATAAATCAAAAAAAATAGCCCTCATTGTAATAGTACTATTAGCATTTTTATTAAGATTTATACAGTTGGGAGACCTTCCTCCTGCCCCAACGTGGGATGAAGTGTCATGGGGATATAACGCGTATTCTCTTGGAATTGATGGTAAAGACGAATTCGGAAAATCAATTCCAATACAGTATCTTGAATCGTTTGGGGATTTCAAACCACCGGTATACGCGTATCTTGATCTGATCCCAGTTAAGGTATTTGGGTTGACAGAATTTGCAACCAGGTTTCCCTCTGCGCTTGCCGGGGTTTTAACTGTATTTCTCACGTATTTTCTGGTTAAAAAAATATTTCCGGAAAAAAATGCATTAAAACTATTTGGTGTCTCTTTTGATCTTGGTATCATAACATCGTTTATTCTTGCAATTTCCCCTTGGCATATCCTCTTATCCAGAGCGGCTTTTGAGGCGAACGTAGCAACGCTATTTATCGTTTTAGGAGTATATCTCTTTTTATATGCGCTTGAGAAAAAGAATTGGTATGTAATTGTTTCGGTTTTTTCATTCGTGCTTGCAGCGTATACATTTAATTCCGCTAGAATCGTTGCGCCTGTTTTGTTAGGACTACTTTATATAGCTCATTATAAATTTTTTC
>CAZBEA010000019.1:14518-14876 GCA_964490835.1 uncultured Gammaproteobacteria bacterium | reverse complement strand
CCCCGAAATGTAAGACGTTACGGATTCCACAGAATCATCGATGCTCTGAGCGGATCTCTTGAAAGAAAATAAGTTTTATCCGATGTCGTACTGGTGTCATTCGGACACGATGAAAAACTATTTCCTGGTCCCATCCCCAGATGAGTTTGGACTTGTTCTCTTCTAAAAAAGGCAGGGACAATGGCTGATGAAGGGGAGCACTCAAACGTTAAAAAACCCGAATTACTCTCTGAAGGGATTTTATAGTCTGAAAGTGCATCGTGCGATCTGTTCAAAAAAACGCTCGGTACCGATTCATTTGGCAGGTATTCTACTCGTAGGTCCAAAGACGGCACTTCGCTTACAGCTTGAATTGTAA
>CAZBEA010000019.1:12750-14508 GCA_964490835.1 uncultured Gammaproteobacteria bacterium | reverse complement strand
AGCCTTGTCTTTCGGCATGTCTATTAGCAATTCGACCCACGGCCTTTGCTCGTTATTAAAGTTCATAAAAATTCGGCTGAGTTCAAAAAAACCGCTTCGAGGGTTTTTTGTGAATGTTAGTTCCTGAGTTTTAGTAAAAATCTGGGATCGTGCAGACCTTTCGGGTAGGCAGGCGTAGTACGTTCTTGCTGCAGTGTCCTTAGTGAGCGTAGTAGTGAGAAGATGCGGCGCATTTATTCCGAATCTCATGCCGTCCGTATTATCAAGCAAGTTTCTCATCCTTCTTGCAAATTCGAGAGCAATATCACTTGGAACTTCTCTGGAATCGTACCCCTTCTTGTAATCGGAGTGAGCTACTGGATTTGGGTTAAATCCTAGAATTTGTGCAACAATCGGGTCGTATCGAGGTCCTTGGTCCTTCATGGTGAGGATTATATCATTCAAAAGCGCGACTTTCATTACTTGCTTGTTAACATTTTTTTTGATATTGTAAAACTCGTTATGGACAACATTATTCAAAATACATCTGATCGAATGCAAAAAGCGCTTGACGTGATGATTCAGGACTTTGCATCTGTTCGAACCGGCAAAGCCAACCCTGTGCTCGTGGAAGCAATAATTATCCCGGCCTACGGCGGTACTGCTCCTATGAAGCTTATGGAACTCGCAACAATTCATGCTCAGGATACCTCAACCCTTGTTATTACACCGTTCGACAAGTCGATACTTCGTGATATTGAGAAAGGACTTGTCGATGCAAATCTCGGTATAAATCCCGTCGTCGATGAGAGTATTGTCAGGCTTTCGATTCCCCCGCTAACTCAGGAGAGAAGACAGGAATTTATAAAAATGATTCAACAAAAAGCTGAGGCCGGTCGAATCATGGTTCGTCAAATACGTCACGAATCGATGGAGGAGATTAAAAAACAAAAAGATACGATCTCAGAGGATGATGTCGAGCGATTCGAAAAAGAAGTACAACGCACGACAGATGACTTTATGAAGAAAATAGACGACCTGCGAGCACAAAAAGAAAAGGAATTGATGACGCTATAAATAGCAATAGTAAATAGGTAATAGTGAATAGAAAAAATCCAGGATTTCAGATAGTCTAATCCCTAATCCCTAGTTCCTATTACTTACAATGAAACTTCCCAAAGCTGTCACCCGAGTTGTCGAAGAGTTTGAAAAATTACCCGGTATTGGTCCGAAAAGCGCGCAAAGACTGGGATTTTATCTGCTTCATGTACCACAAAGCCAGCTCGAGTCTTTTGCCGATGCTCTTGAGAATCTCAAAAAGAATACCGTGTTATGTTCGATCTGTAAAAACGTCGGAGAAGAGGATCCGTGTTGGATATGTTCTGATATGGAGCGCAGTCAAGACACAATATGTATAGTCGAGGATGCGCTTGATGTTTTGGCAATTGAGAGGAGTGGAACGTATAAGGGTGTATATCATGTCTTGCATGGCGTGATCGATCCACTCTCAAACATTGGACCCGATGACATCTATATTCCACAATTATTAAAGCGTGTGGAAGCACATGATTTGAAAGAAATAATCCTTGCGACCAATCCCACAATGGAGGGAGAGGCGACGGCCATGTATATAGTCGAGAAAATAAAAAGGGAAGGATTACCAGCAAATGGTGGGGATAGATTAATTATTACACGAATCGGTCGAGGTCTGCCGATTGGAGCGGATCTGGAATATGCCGATGAAACCACAATAAACCGCGCGATGGAAGGAAGAAGAGA
>CAZBEA010000019.1:7500-12650 GCA_964490835.1 uncultured Gammaproteobacteria bacterium | reverse complement strand
CGGTGTCTTCAGTGGGTGTTTCTACTGTGGTTGGTGGAGCGGGAGCCTCTTCTGCTTTTGCCCCATCTTCTGCAGCGTCCTTTTTAACATTCTCCTGGAGTTCGCTAATCATTTTGTCGACATCTCCGGTCGATTCGCCGGCATTTGAAGTGGGAGTTGCGGCTACGCCAATTGGTCTCAATTCATCATTCTTTACAACCGGTTCGGGTGCGCTTGGAGTGGGGGGTTGTGGTGTTGTTTCAGTTGTTCCTGTCTTCTCGACCGGTCCATTTGCCATCTCGGCTACCGATGGTTCTGACTCTGTCAATTTTTTATCGGCAAGGTCAGCGTGTATTTCCCCGGGCGATTGGTGATTTTGTCCACGCACAGTCATCCAAAGTCTTCTGAACGGACCGGGACCTTTTTGAGGCTGTGGTTGTTCAACTGGAGAGGTGGCTGCAGCTGAAATTTCCTGTTGTGGGGCTGGTTGTGGTGCTCCTTCTTGACCTTCCATAATATAAGGATAGAAGAATCGGATTGATAAGTCAACCCTTTAGCCACGGGGCGTTCGAAAGAAGCGGCTCATAGAGGTCGTCTTCGGGATCTATGAGTAGCGATTCGAGCTCTTCTTTGGTAGGATTGCGATCTACAAAATCGATGAAAGCGAGGTCAGATGCGACTGCGATTGGTACCGCTTCATCTCCCTCACCCATAACAAGGTTTGCCGCTGAGGCGAGGCCGTCGATGATGCTTTGATTGGTCATCTTCATGATTCGTCCAAAAAGGTCGGGTGTACCGATGTAATTTTTTAACGGCAAAAATCCGGACCAAGAAAGTGCAAGACCGGTTGTTCCCCAGCGAAGTGGGGTGGTCTTGCTATCAATTATTAAAACCCCCATTTTTTTTAATTTGAATTTTTCCTTCAAGTATGTGCGAATATCATTTGCCGATTGTTGTGGATCTCGTGGCCAGAGTATGTAGTGTTCGTCAGCATTCGATTCATCAATTCCGGCAGACGGTGCAAGAATTCCTCTTGTAATGGTAAGACAGATGTTATATTTGCTTTTGTCGCGGGGAATGTAAAAATCCGCCTCTTTTTGGATGAGGGTGTCTTTGTCGGCAGACTCAACGGGGATTATATTCCCTTCACAAATCGAGATGATTTTTGAGGTGATGATGATGATCGAGCCTTCGGACAACGTCTTTACGTATCTGTCCAGAATTTGATTAATATCAGTGTCTTTATTAGTAATTTTGTGTGTTTTTACGCCGTCAATTTTCATAGTTTGGTTTTATTGAAAGCCAGTCCCGCCCATTCGGTTATTTTTGCAAGCTCATCGACAACTCCGCCGGGTTGGTCAATTTTGTAGATACAATTCATCTCTGTCATTTGTCCGTTTGGAAGCTCATGGGAAAAATAAACAAGTGTCTTCTCAAAAGAAGTTGGATTATAATTCATTGTTTCGGAAGAGGGAGTTTTGTAAGGAAGCGATCCTACCTTTAATTTATATAGTGGGAGACCTGCGCGATCGATATTGGGATAATGATCAACTCCGAGAGAATATGCTTTATGGCCTTCCGCTTTTACAAAATCGTAAAAGACCCACTCAGCCCAAAAATCAACGGTTACCTGATGTTTGGTATTTTTGTTGACATCTCGATCAAAAACTCTCATCGCGAGGGAAATCATTTCATCTTGCAAGCTATAGAAATATCCTCCGATAAGTTTTGAGGAGTTCTTATCGTAAAATCCGAAGAGATAGTATTTTCTTCCGTCCCGCATTCTTCCGAGATACTTTTCCTTGAGTCTGTCCTTGGTGAAAATGTAATTTTCTCTCGAAGCAATTTCCTGATCATAGAGCGGTAGGACTTCTTGTATGAATGTATCTTCTGTTATTTCTTTATGACCTGTTGAGAATTGCTGTTGGAATTCACTATCGGTATGGATTAGCCGTTTCACAAGTGACGGATAGAATGCGTCTTTTCTTTCTTTTTTAGTTGAGGATATCCACCTCAACTTTTCAATAATTTGTACCGAATCCATAATTCAACCGTATTATATCAAAGCTAGGAAATGAACTTAGGAAGTATGATGGGATTGGTAGGAAGAAGACCGTGTTTTTTTAATAATTCTCCGTATTCGGGGTCTTGAACTCGATAAAAATGCGCGCGGGAATTTCCTTTTTTAACATAACTACTCACTTTCAGATACCCTAATATATAGACCAAGTCTTTTGGAAAACCTCCCGGAAGACTCGTGTCAGACAAACCTCTTTTTACACGAAACGCTACTTTATATGCTTCTTTTGGTGGCATTGATTCGGAGATATATTCATAAATCTCACGAAATGAATTATTGATCATTTTAACCGCCTCAAACCTTTTGAGGTACGTATTATATTTTGATTTTGTTAAGAGTTTGGTTTGTACTTCGTTGAATACAGCCAGCCCCTCAGACCAAACCCGCACTTTTGAAAATTTAATAAGAGAGATAAGTGGGTTATCGGATTCACGCACATTGTAAAACTGAAGCGCGTGGCTTTCTACTTCGTGAATGATGAGGCAATTTACATTATTTTCGTATCGCTTTATTTTTTCGCCCATAACAATTCTATGAGGACCGGCCGTAATGATCGGACCGTTGGGGATGATCTCGACCTCGTAATCTTTTAAGTGGTAATTATGAAGCGTCTTCTCAAAAGCTTTTTTTATCTCGTGCGCATCCATCAGTGAACCTCGACTCTCATTCTCAAATTCAAAATCTTTGGGAATAAATTGTTCGTGGAATGTTTCTTCGAGTTCGTTGGCAAAAAGGTCTGTTGCGTAATCGGCAAAAAGGGAAGTACCGATCGTTTTTCTTGTATGATTCAGGAGTTCAAGATCGACAATGTAATCCAGCAAGTAGTCGTTAAGGTCATGCGGAATATCTAATTTTAAAATTTTTGATTTGAGATCCAAAATTTTCTTCTCGTGATTTTTGATGTCTTTGACGACATACACAAATTGCGGATTGTAGGTGCGCGATTTGAAAAATTTCTCTCTCTCATCCTCAAAGTTAACAGGCGTTAAGTGTGGGGTTATCGCAAGTTGCTTTTTAATTTTTATGCATTCATTTGCAATTGTAAATAGTTCGTCTTTAATATCCGTCTTACCCATTTTTCAATAGATTCTATCTTATCAAAACAAAAAATGCCTGTAAAGGTTCTTGACAAATGCAAGTTATTTGCATATACTTTTTATGAATCTTGTTTTTGCTCGAGATTTTACGCAGTACGATCAGGTGGTTGTGCTGCACGAATTTATCACATGTTAGAAGAAATATTTTTTTACATTGCCGCAGGAAGTCTATTTTCTTTAATCGGAGGATTCATACTTCTTATCAAAAAACAGATCAATTCCAAAATTATTCACGGACTTTCAGCCTTTGCGGGAGGAGTGCTTTTGGCAACCGCATTTTTGGATCTTTTACCGGAGGCGATTGAAGAGGGGGGAGATGCTCATACCGTACTCCTTTTTACTCTTTTTGGGATACTCATTTTCTTTTTTGCCGAGCGGTTTTTGCACTGGACTCATAGACATCATCATCAAAACTCCGAAACACACACCAAACCTGTCGTTCCGCTTATTTTCTTTGGCGATTCACTTCATAATTTTATAGACGGGGTTGTCATCGCGATTACTTTTATGACAGATCCAACACTTGGAATTTTGACAACATTTGCAGTTGCGGCGCATGAAATTCCACAGGAACTGGGAGATTTTGGCCTTATGCTTCGCGCGGGTGTGAAGCGATCAAAAATTATTATCTACAATATTATCAGCGCCCTTGCCGCATTCGTTGGGGCGATTATTGCATTATCGCTCGGAACGGTTATCGAAGGATATCTTCCGATTCTGCTCGCCATAACAGCGGGGTTCTTTATTTATATCGCAGCATCCGATGTAATACCCGATATTCATGAAGAGAATAAAGGTAGATTTGCGATATTTGAGAGTCTTTTGTTGGTGTTGGGGGTTTTGGTTTTATATCTTGCGATTGGGTATCTTGAACACGGTCATTAACTATTCGAATTCATTAAGCTTGTCAAATTGAGTTTGCAATTGAGCAGCATTAGTTCCACCGTACGTTATGAGCAGCCTATCACCGCTGTTTATTATTTTTGATAAGGCATCCGAGTCTTCCTGTTCGTTTATGAAAAAGCGAAGAGATGCGTTTGCAGAAGTACAAAAATTCTGTCCGGTCCCTGTGGTTAGACAGTCCTTTGAAACCTGCATTGGAAGACTATTGAAAAAATCCCCCCACGTTACATTTGGTGTCGTAACAGTTATCCGATTGGGGTTCTGAGCGCTTTGGATATAAACATTTTTATTTAGATTGTGGTACCGCTCGTTGTCAAAAATGCGAAAGGTGTTATTCGTATAAATAGCAAAGAATGCATTAAAGGGGAGAGGAATTTGAGTCGGGGTTGTGAGCGATTTGTTGTTTGAGGCTACCGGTTGAACCTTGTTTGTATCCTCTGTTGTTTGGTTTTGAGGGTTGTCGCTGCTCATTTGTCGGATCACAAAAAGGAGAAGTCCGAATGCAATAAGCCCAAGTCCCAGATACGTTATCATTCTATTGATAAATTTATATGTTTTTTTCATATGGCTAGTATATCAAATGCTTGACACAAACAACCATTTGCAGTAGAGTATCGTGCATGGGAAAAATTATTGGAATTGTTTGTCTGATACTGGTGTTTATAGTTTTGGCGGTTATTGTCATACGGACCGAATCCAAAAGCCCGACTTCTAATTCCACACCTACCCCCACAGTTACAAGTGCTCCGGTAACACCACTTGATGTTGATGAATTAAAAAGTGAGGATATCAAAGTCGGAACCGGTTCTGCAGTAAAATCCGGTGATACGGTAACAGTGCATTATCTTGGGACTCTTCTTGACGGAACGAAGTTTGACTCATCATATGACCGTGGTGAACCATTTGTTACTCCAATCGGTTCTGGTGCTGTAATTAAAGGATGGGATGAGGGAATGATCGGGATGAAGGTTGGAGGAAAAAGAAAGCTGACAATCCCATCACGTCTTGGGTATGGTGATACGGGAGCCGGAAGAATTATCCCTCCGGGTGCAGGACTTATTTTTGAAGTAGAGTTACTCGATATAAAATCC
>CAZBEA010000019.1:3228-7400 GCA_964490835.1 uncultured Gammaproteobacteria bacterium | reverse complement strand
AAATTCGACCAAAAAGAAATTGTAGACGTATACCTTAAAAATACGAAATATATTAACAATTGGGATTTGGTCGATGTATCCGCTCCGAATATTTTAGGAATGTATTTATTGGACAGGGACAGAAGTGTTCTGTATAAATTATCAAAGTCAGCTGATTTATGGGAGAAAAGAATTTCAATACTTTCAACGCTCGCTTTTATAGTCAAACAAAAAGAATACATAGATACTTTTAATATCGCAGACGTGTTATTGGAGGATCCGCATGACCTGATCCATAAAGCGGTCGGCTGGATGTTAAGAGAAGTCGGAAAAAGAGTGTCGCAAGAAACAGAAGAAGAATTTTTAAGATTCAGATATAAGAATATGCCACGAACGATGCTCAGATATGCTATTGAGCGTTTTGATGCGGACAAAAGAAAAAAGTATCTGTTGGGGGAGGTCTAAGCTTTATCATCCAACGAATACGCTTTATCAAAAAGAGAGATCAGTTCTCTCTCAATTTTTGCCCCTACTGTTATCGTCTCATTTTTTTCTATCGTCGGGTCGCTGATAAAAACATCCTTGAATGCGACGATTATCTTTCCAGCCAACCAAAATATATAGAAGAATGCGTTATAAATTATCTTCGCCGGTTTGAATTCTATTTCAACATTTAAAAAATCATGTAAAGATATTTCCTGCCATTCGATAATCGGTTTTTGGAGCGTTGTGTCTTTCATGGTTTTGATGTAATTGTAGAACGCGTGCGTTGTCAATTCAGTAACAGCTGACACCCAAAAAATGTGATGGGGATTACAATTATCGTTCGTGGATAAAACCTTCGAGTGTTTTTAGATTTTTAATAATAAGTTTTTTGCCTTCAAATTCAATACAACCGGCTTTCTCAAGTTTTTGGATAGATCCTGTTACTGTCTCGCGGAACGATCCGACAAATTCGGCAATCCGCTGATGTGTAAGAGGAACCTGAACGACTATAGATGAACCTTTTTTCTCTCCAAATCTTTTCCCCGTGTTGATCAAAAAATTTGCAACACGCGCCGTGACGTCGGTCAAAATAAAGCCAGCCAATTTTCGCTCGGTGTAATCAAGACGATCGATAAAAAGATGAAGAAGATCGACGATATATTCCGGGTGTTCTGTGAGCGCCTTGAGATACTCGTCTCTGGAAATAGTTATAACCTGGGTATCGGTTATGGCTTCGGCTGAGTGTTGTAGTAATTCATCTTGTGAGGTGAGCGCCCGGAGACCCAACACGCTTCCCGGTCCATAGAGATAAATAATTGCGTCTTTACCCGATTCTGATGAGTGAAACAATTTTACAAATCCGCTTTTTATGAAAAAAATTTTTCCCGGTTTGTCGCCTTCGTAAAAGACGAGCGAACCCTTTTTAACTTTAAGGACAGGACGTGAGGAATAGTTTTCAAAAAATGCAAGATAATTCGGTTTTTGCCATATCGTATCTAACCGTTTTGATAATGGAGTCACCATACTGCATTCTACACTGTGGTAATTTGGATTACAAGATTTGTGTAGTCTGGATTACGAAATATCCGATTGATAATGCGTGATATTTGATCTAGAATCCTGCTATGGAGAGAAGAAATTGGGTTGAGCGGAATATATTTCGTGCAGGACACGATGCTTCCCACGCATATAGTCGCGTGGAATTTCAAAAAGATTCCGAAAGGCCCATCACAGGTAGGATTGAAACATATACCGGTCATGGACTTCAGCAGATCGGGATGGGACTTGAGCTTTGGGAACAAAATTCTATGGTTCGTGACATATACGCAGCAGCAGAAAGAGCATCGGGAATTGATGTGGCTGCTCTCAGTTTTGATGGGCCCGAAGAAGAACTAAATCGAACCGAAAATGCACAAGTCTGTAATGCAACATTTAGTGTTGCGTGTAAGGTGGGACTTGTTAGTGATCGACCGATCCTTTTTAGAAAATATCCCAAGGTTGTAACCGGACAGAGCGCCGGATTCGGCGTTGCAGCATTTGAAGGGGGAGCGTTCGGAAATCCATGGGAATTTAGGGCTTTTGAGAAGATGATCTCATTTTATAGAGATCGCGGACGTATCATGCAAGAGGTTTCGGATCAGGTTGGTGGTGGGTTGATGGTGGTTGGTGTGAGAAAAAAGAAAGGGGAGCGGGCAACAGCAGCGCAAGTTGAGATGATTTCCGAAATCCGGGAGAAAAGAGGAGAATGGGGTGTCGATCTTGCCCTTGATGTCGCGCCTGACCAGGTCATATTGGGTGGAACCGAGGAGGAATTGGTAAGATTGAAGGAGGGACTTTCGCAATACGAGGACGCACGAATTCGCTCAATCCGGTCAAAGGCTTCAAGCGGTCCATTCCATATTGAGCGACTTATGAAGTCCGCAGAACAACCAATCAGAGAGTTGGCAAAAGCTATGCGCTTTGAAGATACAAAGTGTCTTGTTGTGGCAAATACCGAAAAAAGATTTTTAACAGCTTCAGACGATATTGAGAATGAAATGGGAAACCTAACGGTAAAACCCGTACTTGGCAGAGCAATGGATGCGCTGGTTGCTGAAAACTGCCGGGGAGTAATTTATTTTATCGGTGGTGAACGGGCAATCGCACAAGACATGTTTGTCGAAAGTGCTGGAGAGAAAAAGCCAATCTATCGGAGTAAAAAAGCTTTGCTTGCAGCCGGGATTACCGTTGTCGGAACCGGCACTGCGATTGCTATTGCAGCAAGGAGCAGAAGAAAATCAGAAGATAATAAGTAAGGATCCGGCTATCATAACAAGTGCCCCTATAAATCTATCACGCGTTTTTTGTTCTTTCAAAAACACGGCACCAATTCCAATAGTGACAAGTGTTGAAAAGTTAAAAAGTGAAAGAACATACCCCACCGGAGCAAGAGAAAAAGCCGTGTATGCTGCAAATTGTGCCGCAGCACCTGTTGCGCCTTGGAGCGTCAGCGCCCCGATATGACGATGTACGTTTTTGAATAATTTCTCACGTCTGACTACTGCAATCACAACGATTATTAGTGTGATGAATACAAATCCAACGAAAGACGCATACATTGGCGTGAGCGGTTGGGTAGCGTTAATTGCATTTTTTTGAAAAATCGGTGTTATGCTCCAGATAATGTTTGCTGTCAAAAAAAACATAAGTCCCCGCGATGAAATGATCGAAGTTACGGGTCTTAAGATTCCGCGTTTTTTGTGAGACAAATTAAGTAAATACGTTCCGGCTACGACGAGGAATACTCCCGATAGTTTTATTATGGTTGGGGTCTCTCCGAGAAAGATAAATGCAAATAGAACTGAGAACACGGGAACAAAAGAAGAAAGCGGTGCAAGAAGAGATATATCCTCCGTTTTAAATGCTTTGAAGGTGAGGAGAAATGCAACAGTGTCAAGGATCGCCGAGCAGAAGGTGTATACATAAAAGAGTGGTGTAACGTGGGGGACATGAAGATACAACACTATGAGAAATGAAAAAGGCAGCGTGAAGAGAAAAGAATTAAAGCTTTGTGTGACCGGGGTAAAGTCTTTTGTGATTTTTTTGATTATGTAAAAGGAAATCCCTTTTTGAAGCGCAAAATAAAGCGAATAGGCAGCCCACATAAAATGATTCTAGCATTAACAACGCCGTGGTAGAATAAGAAAAATGGCGCAAGACCACGACTTCCATGATTATATTCTGCTCGATGTTTTCTCGGGGATTCACGGGATTTCTTCGCGTCCAATGTTTGGTGGATACGGGTTCTATCTTCGTGGTAAATTCTTTGCGATAATTGCTGATGGAAAATTGTATTTCAAAGTAGGAGAGGGTAATAAATCCGATTTTGAAGAACGTGGCTCACAGCCTTTTGTGTATACTGCAAAAGGGAAGACGATAGAGATGAGATATTATGAACTACCTGAGGACTTGTACGAAAATAAAGACGAGTTATCGGAATGGATTGAGCGATCCGCAATGCAATAAATGAAAAATTTGGAAAAAGAAGTAAGACAATTACGAAAAGATGTCGATGCAATCATCGAACGGAATAAAAAAGTAGAGAAAGACAAAGCATGGGAAACATCTCGTGTTAGAACGGGGTTTATTGCTGTCGTAACGTTTCTTTTTGTGATTGGATTTGTTATGTTCATTAACGACGAAAAGCCTTTGCAAAAAGGATTGATCGC
>CAZBEA010000019.1:0-3128 GCA_964490835.1 uncultured Gammaproteobacteria bacterium | reverse complement strand
TGAAAAAGTCCAGATGTTAGGAAAGTATTTCTAGAAGTTCGACATCAAAGATCAGATCAGCATTCGGAGGGATAATATTACCCGCTCCATATTCTTTATATGCATATCTTGAAGGAATGGTGAGTTTGCGCTTTTCTCCCACCTTCATTCCGACAACTCCCATATCCCAACCCTGAATAACCCGGCCGACACCAATTTTGGTTTCAAACGGTGTACCCCGATCGACTGAAGAATCAAATTTTGTCCCGTCCGTTAACCAGCCCGTATAATGAATAGATACCGTATTGCCCGGCTTGACTGCGTCACCGGTTCCTTCTGTGAGGATTTCTGCTGTAACACCGTTGACGTCTAAGATATTTGCCATGAACATGAGTATACCAGAAATGTGGAGGTTGATGATTTGCTTTTTTAGAGAAAAAGGAGTAAGTTGAGAGGTGAAATGTTTCGTATACTAGTCAACTGGTATTCTTCAGTTACTCTTAATTCTTCGAATTTTTATCAATTACGGTATTTCTATCTTTTTAACGGGAGGAGGTGGGAATTATGAATATGAAAAAAATGTTAGTTGGGGGTATTGCAGCAGGTATTATGGCTGTCTCAACCGTTATACCGACCTTTGCAGCAGGAGGATTTGATCAGTATGGTTATAACGACACCGCAAGAATATTTAACGGGACTTGTCTTAGTTGGGGAATGGGTAAATATAACTGGAGCCAAGCTCAAGCAGAAGCATACTGTGGTGATTATTCCAATGATAAATTGGTAATGAAATGGAATGATGAATGGGATAGGGGAAATGCTGAGGGATGGACTGATATAAATGGTTATGATGCATGGACTGATAACGAATGGAATGGAAAGAAAAACGGTTCTGGCGAGGTCTGGCATTATAAGATTAAATGGATCGGTAATTGTGTTGAGGGTGAGGTTCAAGAAGATGGCGGATATTGTATTTGGGGACAGTTTGAGGTCGTAATGGATCATGGGACTTCGGATGGAGTACATACGTGGCTTGCAAAAGCAACTCCGAATGGATATGGTGCGAACTAGATCCACTTCAGCTCTACTTTTGTCAGCTTATCTAAATAACCCGCTTTTCCAGGCGGGTTATTTATTGGGTTCATATCTTACTTTTTTCTTACGTTTCACTGGTTGTCTACTTTCTTTTTACCAGTACGATTATCGCATTGTGACATTTCCTTTATTTCAATCACGTTATGATTCGTACTCGACCGATGTTATTCAGAGTCAGCCAATTTTTTATCAATATTCACGGAGAGGAGGTGGAAGTACATTGAAGAAAATCTTTTCAGCATTGATCGGAGGTGCTGCGGTTATGATGATCGCGAGTGGTGCGATGGCAGCCTCAACCCTTTTGGGATCGGCAGTAAATGATGACGGTGTAATTAAGACCGTTTCTAACACTTCAAATACGAGCACTGCAGATGATTTTGGGGGAATTTCATTTGATGACGCAAATGGTACCACATTTGGGAGTCTTACAGAACTTTCCACCGACTACAATGTAACGGATGATGACTGTGGATGGGGTTCTCCAAGGTTTCAAGTCCGAATCGATACCAACGGCGATAGCGTCGCGGACGGGAGCATATTTATCTATATGGGTCCGGTACCGAGTTTTACCGGATGTATGCAGGATATGTGGGTTAACACCGGTAATCTGATCGGGTCAACCGACACGAGATTCGATCTTACCCAATTCGGTGGTCCATTCTACGGAACGTACAGTGATGCGCTCGCGCTCCTCGGAGACGACACGATTCTGAGGATAAGTCTTGTAACAGACGGTGGAGGATCGCAAATAGACGGAGAGCAGGAAGTATGGTTTGATAACACTGTTATCAATGACACAGCTTACAATTTCACACCATTATTAACACCCGCATCAAAAGACGAGTGTAAAAATGGAGGGTGGATGGACTTCAACAATCCCGTATTTAAAAATCAAGGGGATTGTGTGAGTTACGTTCAATCAAACGAAAAAGCATCGGGGAATAAGAATAAGTAATTGTTCTTACGCCTACGTGCCAAATAACCCGCTGAAAATGCGGGTTATTTGCTGTGTAACCATTGATTTTTGTGCATGATGTGGTATATTCCTCATCATGCATTATCTGGAACAGGATTTGCGATATGGAATGACGGTGCGTGAGGTCGTGCGCGAAATCGATAGCCCGATATTTGATTCGTGTCGACCGCAGGAGTATGAACCCTTGGATCCTTCTCACAAAGTATTTTATGGGCAATTTTTAAGAATGCATTTTGATAATTACTCGGTCGACGATAGGGTAGTTGCCGCAATAGATCTCCACAGGGGATTTAATTCCTGGAGGAGGACAAATATGAAAATGGTCGATCCGAGTAAATATATAGAATCTGGATGTCGGGATTTGTATCAGATTTACAGTAAAATGAGTATCGAGGGATTGTTTCAGCATATCGATGAAGAGTCAAGGCCGTGGGAAGAAGACGTGGCAGGATTGAGATCTATTTCCTTACCTGATTTCACCGAGCAAGAATTAAACGATATGTGGCTCGTTGCAAGTTATGCATATAGACTTGACTTGGCAAATCAAGGGATAAGCGCATTCCAATTTGATTGATTTTTTCAGACACGTATTTTACAGTTGAGAGATGAAAGAATTCAAGACAGGACTTGTTATCGGACGTTTTCAACCGCTTCACAATGGTCACATTTTTCTTATAGAACGGGCTCTTGAGAGATGTGATGAACTTGTGATCGGAATCGGGAGTAGCAATATTACGGACCAAAACAATCCGTTCTCATTTCCGATAAGAAAAAAAATGATTGAGCTATTTGTGAAGGATCAGAATCTACAAAGAAGAATTATCAAAATTGTCGATATTCCGGATCATCCAAGCGATGACGAATGGCTCAAAATTACCAGGGATAAAGTCGGCGAATTCGACGTTTCGTTTGGTGACAACGATTGGGTAAATGGGATATTTGAAGCAGCGGGTATTACGGTAACAAGGACAGGATTTCATAACAGAATAGAACTTGAGGGTTGGAAAATCCGTGAATTGATGAAAGACGGAAAAGAATGGCGAGATCGTGTTCCACATTACATATCTGCACTCATTGA
>CAZBEA010000018.1:0-16570 GCA_964490835.1 uncultured Gammaproteobacteria bacterium | reverse complement strand
TTCGTGCGGGTCGGAACTCACCCGACAAGGAACTTCGCTACCATAGAACAGTTATAGTTACTGCTGCCGTTCACCGGAGCTTTAGTAAGCGGCTACCCCAGATGAATCTGAGTTTACCACCCAACTATTGACTTACCGGCACTGGGCAGGTGTCAGCCCCTATACGTTACCTTTCGGTTTTGCAGGGACCTATGTTTTAGATAAACAGTTGCTAAACAATCTTTCGCTGCGGCCCCGACATTATATCGGGGCAAGGCATCTCCCATAGGTTACGCCTAGCTTTTTTGCCTAGTTCCTTGAACACACGTCTCACGATCGCCTTAGTCTACTCGACCTGCTCACCTGTGTCGGTAATGCGGTACGGCATAACTTGAAACTCCTTACGAATCTTTTCCTGGATTCTGAAAGCTATATCCTTGCCCTACTTGATTGCTCTTTCAGACTTGCATTTGCCACTCGATTAAACATGAGGGCGGATTTTCCAACCCTAACTATCTAATGACTTAGACCCCTCGCGGGGCGATACTCTTCCACAACCGTCCATTCTTAAGTAATAACGCTTCAAACCATGTACTCGAATTTTAACGAGTCGTCCATCCGGCTACCCCGCGCTTTTCGACGGGCCACCGTTAGGTGCCGACTAACCCTTCGCTGACTTACATTGCGAAGGAAACCTTGAGCTTTCGGCGTGCACCGTTCTCAGGTGCAATACGCTACTCATGCCAGCATTCTCACTTCTACGCGCTCCACCAGTGCTTACGCACCAACTTCACTGCCCGTAAAATGCTCCCCTACCAACTCGTGCAAAACACGAGAAAATCCTAAATTCGAATTACTAAATCCGAAACAAACAAAAAGCTTGAAACTTTAAACATTTGATTTTTTAATTTGTTTAGAATTTCGTGCTTAGTGCTTAGAATTTCCTTGTGCTTTGCACAAGTTCTCTGTCGTCGGTAATATGCTTAATCCTCGTTCATTTTCGGCGCTAATTTCCAAAGATCGACTAGCGAGCTGTTACGCTTTCTTTAAAGGATGGCTGCTTCTAAGCCAACCTCCTAGCTGTCAGAGGAAACTAACTTCCTTAACAACTTAGCATATATTTTGAGACCTTAGACGAGAGTCTGGGCTGTTTCCCTTTTGAACCATGAGCTTAGCCCCACAGTTCTGACTCCTTGTCTTTCTTCTGATGGTATTCGGAGTTTGATAGATGTAAAGACATTACTGCCCCAACATCATTCAGTGCTCTACCCCCACCAGCTACAAACAAAGGCTATACCTAAATATATTTCGGGGAGAACAAGCTATTTCCGAGTTCGTTAGGTATTTTACCTCTAACCACAACTCATCCCAACCTATTGCTACAGATAAGGGTTCGGTCCTCTTGCACCCTCTCGGATACATTCAACCTGGTCATGGTTAGCTCACTCGGTTTCGTGTCTTCTTCCTACTCCTAAATCGCCCGATTAGGGCTCGCTTTCACTACGCCTGCGTACGAAATCGTACTTAGACTCGAAGTAAGAAAAAACTCACTGGCTCATTCTTCAATAGGCACGACGTTATCCCGACAAGTCGGGACTTCGTCTGCTTGTTAGTTAATAGTTTCAGGTACTCTTTCATTGCCCTCCCGGGCTGCTTTTCACCTTTCCCTCACGGTACTAGTTCACTATCGGTAGGTATTGATATTTAGTCTTGGAGCGTGGTCGCCCCTGATTCCTACAAGGTTTAATCGTGCCTCATAGTACTTAGGATCAAACAAGAAGTGGGATACATTTCGCGTACTGGACTCTCACCGTCTGTGGTGGCGCATTTCCATCGCCTTCTGCTATGTTCCCATTTGTAACTTCTTCTGCTTACGCATGCTTGTCCTGCAACCCCGCTTGAAACTCCGCATACGGAATTCAAATGACTCACTTTTTGACCTTTCAAAAATTATATACATATGATCCATTGACGAAAATGGAACGCATATAACTTCAACTGAAAGGAAAAGTAAGAACTCGAACTCCGTATGCGAGGCTTCAGGCGGTTTAGACTGTTCCCTTTTCACTCGCCGCTACTAAGGGAATCTCTGTGATTTCTTTTCCTCGGGTTACTTAGATGTTTCAGTTCACCCGGTGCCCTGCTGCCAGCTAATATGACCTCGATAAATCGAGACCAACTTGACTGGAAGCTACCCCGCAATTTCTACGGGATGAATTACCTCATTCGGATACCGCCGGATCAAAATGTCATAGACCATTCCCCGGCGCGTTTCGCAAGTCTTGAAGCGTCCTTCATCGGTCAATACCTCCAAGGCATCCACTATTAACGTTGCTTGTGTATAGCACAGATTCTAAAGAACCTGACTATATCGACGCTTGTTACAATCAAATTATTAATGAACGATCTCCTCGTAAATCGAGAAAATGCCCCCGCTTCTGCGGGGGACTTTTCCCAACTTGCGAAAAGTCTTGTGGACCCTAGGAGATTCGAACTCCTGACCTCATCATTGCAAATGATGCGCTCTACCAGCTAAGCTAAGGGCCCGTTTCGACAACCTGCTCCCATGAACAGAATGACCCATTAATTCAAAACACCAGCTTTGGCGAGCACGGTCCAGAAAATTAGTTTGTTAAACCCGTAGAGAAGAAAACAAATGAAGTTTGCGCGTGGTAAAAAGCCTAAGTTATAAGCTTTTTAAGTTCTTGTTGAATTTTGACGCATAAATATCGGTTCGTTTTCCTCCTGAAAGGTATGGACTATTGTACTCGAAGTCTGATCTTGTGTCAAGGTGAAAAAAGAGATCTACAAATCAAGCTTTTTCCACGAGCCACCACTGCATTTCGAGCGCTGCCATGCACCCAAAGCCGGCAGCAGTCACAGCCTGGCGGTATCTGTCATCTTGAACGTCTCCTGATACAAAAACACCCTCAACATTTGTCCTCACTCGCTCTATCGCGCTTACGTATCCTTTGTCACTCAGCTGAATTCCTTTAAAGACTGAGGAATTTGGCGTGTGTCCGATTGCAACGAATACCCCATCAATTGGAAATTCTGATTTTTCGTGTGTGATAGTATCTTCCAGAATTACCTTTTCTACTTTATTCTCACCCACAACCTCAACTATTTGAGAATTCAGCTTCATTGTGATTTTAGGGTTCTTTTTGACCCTATCGACCATGATTTGCGATGCCCGGAAATTCTCGCTTCGGTGAATAAGTGTAACATCTGCAAATTTTGTGAGGAAATTTGCCTCTTCCATCGCACTGTCTCCTCCGCCGACGACTATCACCTTTTTATTTCTGAAAAAAGCGCCGTCACACGTTGCACAATACGAAATTCCTCGACCTGTCAATTCTTTCTCACCTTTGACACCAAGCGTTTTCGAATTTTCTCCCGTTGCGATCAGAAGCGCCTTTCCGGTATATGTCTCACCGTTGGTTGTTATTGAGAATGGACTTTTTGCGTCGCTTAGATCAACAGGTTCAGCATCACTATCGACAAAGGTCACCCCAAACCGCTCCGCTTGTTTTCTCATTTTCATCATCAATTCCGGTCCCATGATGCCTTCGGGAAATCCGGGGAAATTTTCGACATCTGAGGTGAGCATTAGCTGCCCTCCCCACGTTTTACCTGCGATAACAAGGGTTTTAAGAGCTGCACGTGAAGTATAAATTGCTGCAGTGAGCCCTGCCGGGCCTGAACCTACTATAATGACGTCAAATTGATTGTTCATATGAGAATTATACTATGTGCGAGATGTTGGGCGACAGATTACAAAGAACCGTCAATAGCGTTTTTATATGTATCTTTGGATTGAACTCCAACAAGTGTCTTGTCAGGCGTTCCATTTTTGAAAATCATGACAGTTGGAATAGACATAATTCCGAATTGTGAAGCAACGGCGTTATTTTCATCTACATTTATTTTGCCTACTTTTACTTTTCCTTTGTATTCTTCTGCGAGCTCGTCAATAACTGGTGATACCATTCGGCATGGTTGACACCATTCCGCCCAAAAATCAACGACAACCGGAATATCCGACTTTAATACTTCTTGTTCGAATGTGGAATCTGTAACTGTTAGTGACATAGGGTGAGGATCAGTATACACATCGCCTAAGAGGCGTGTCAATATATCATCTTTTTGAGGCTAGAAACCCAAACCCATCTGTGTTTCGTCGGCATTTTTTTCTTCATCTTCGGTCTCATTCCAAATCGTTACTTTTCCGTATTCCCCGTCAAACCCCGGATTTATTGAAATATTACGGTGACGAACTTTGTCTATGGCCTCCTCCACTCTTCTCCCTCCAACCTCACGAATTTTCTCAAGTGGGGTTCTCAGTAAAATTTCATGCTCATTTCCGAATCTTGAAACAAGATTATCAAACATCCCCTCAACCCTTATACTTCCGGTTGAAGTTCCATTTGCCTCGGCAAGTATCTCAAGAAGAGGCACCATTGAGACAAACGGGGGTCTTTTTCCTTCTTTATCCAAGACCCATACGACCCCATTTTGGTCTTCTTTAAATGTAAAATTTCCTTCTTCTCGTGCTGCCAACTCCTCGACCCGGTGCATCACCCCGACCGTCAAATCACGCCCACAAACAGGGCACACTGTTCCTTTTGTTCGATCCTCTTCGGGTGAGTATGAAATTCCACAATTTCTATGCCCCGTGTAGTGATATTTTCCCTCTTCCGGCCAGAATTCGATTGTGTATCCGATTTTAAAAACACGCTCCTTTCCACGCACCATCCCATTTAAAATATTGTCGTACGAGAGATCGTCAAGCGAGATTTTTTTGTCTTTTGGATCGACCTTTTGAAGGACTGTCGCCTCGCGCCCCATCTTTTGCATCGAGTGGGCGTCAGAAAATGACACTATGCTTCGGGTATCAAGTTCTGCTATGCGCCAATTATTCGAAGGGTCTGAGGAAAGACCCGTTTCTACGGCAAAAATGTACTTTGTGTAATCGCCAAAACAATCGGCGATCGCATCATACCCGGAGCGAGAACCGTACAGCGAAAACCACGGTGTCCATGCATGACACGGGATAATTGCTATTTTTTTATCAATTCCAAAAAGCAACTCTGCCAAATTTCGTGCCGAAAGACCGAAAATCGGCCTTCCGTCTGAGGAGAGATTGAACCCTAATTTAGTAAATTCTTTATTAATTTGAGCAGCAACCTCAAAATTAGGCGCGAAAATGAGATTATGAATCCTGTGCGAGGTTCCGTTTTCAGTATAAATACTTGAAACTTCAACCGATAACATAAAATATGGTCCGAGTGAAGAAAAAGCGCCTGCCTCTCCCAAATCCCTCTCGAGTGCTTCTTCATTTTTATGTCGATAAATTCCGGGCCGAACTTCCTCAAGAAGCGACTGCGCTTCGCGATACCACAAAGGATGGGTAAAGTCTGAAACAGATAGAACGTTAAGACCTTTTTTCCTTCCCCACAAGTACATATTGGTTAAATTCATTTTTTGTGAGACTGCACGAGAAAAACGAGAATGAAGATGAAGATCAAGCACAAGGTCCATATGAACGTTATTAAAACAGAACTCCGACTCCGGTTCAATGATAAATTAGTTTCGATCCCGTAAGGCAACATCGGGTGAATTAAAAATCCACCTGGTATAATATGGTAGTCATGTCAGATCCTCAAAAACTCACCGACATCCTCATTAAATTCAATCCGACAGAAGACAAATACATCAGCCGCGAATTCCAATCGTATGGCATATACTTGGCAGAACAACTCAACGACTACAGCCATAAAGCGCTTTACATAAAACTTGCCAAAACCACACACAGATCACTTCTTGAACGCGCATTATCGTACACCAAGGATGCAAAAGTCGATAAAAAAGGCGCTCTTTTTATGTGGAAATTAAAACAGCTAAAAGAAGATGCAAAAACTCACGCGAAATAAGTATTTTTTTATTGCAACCCTCGTTATTTCATCTCTTTTTGTAATCCTCCCATTTGTTATCAAAATTGATTACGAGCGATTCCAAGCGCTCGGTCTTTTGGGGGTCCTCCTCACCGCTTTTTTTGGGAGCGTTACGGTCTTTGTGCCCTCCCCCGCAATTTTTTCAATCGGCGTTGCGGGCGGATATTACAATCCTCTTTTAGTCGGGCTTTTTGCTGCGATCGGTTCAACAATTGGTGATGCGACAGGCTATCTCATCGGATATTCAGCCGATAAAGCAACCGAATTTGAAAAGCGAAAAATCTTGTATGGACTGCTCCATTTTACATTGGAAAAATACGGTGTTATTATAATTTTGCTTTTCTCGATCATTCCAAACCCATTTTTTGACGGACTCGGGATACTGGCGGGATTTGCCAAATACCCGATTAAGAAATTTTTAGTGTATGTCTTTATCGGAAGGGTTTTAAGATTTTATATAGTTGCGCTGATCGGAAACATGCTATGAAACCATACCAGGAAAAAGTGTATTCACTATTACGAACAGTCCCGAAAGGAAAAGTTACGACATACGGCGAAATTGCCAGGGTACTTGGAATGTCACCTCGTGTAGTCGGAACAGCCCTGCATCTCAATCCTGACAATGACGACAACCCCTGTCACAGGGTCGTGAACCGCGACGGACGTGTCGCACCTGGATTTGCATTCGGAGGACCGGGGATTCAAAAAAAACTACTCGAGGCAGAAGGGGTGAAATTTATTGATGATCATCACGTAGACTTAAAAAATCATTTATTCAAACTCTAGTTACTTCTTCTGCATCTCATACATTTCCTGTATTTCTTTCAAAGAAGTCACATCTTGTGCTTTGCGATCATCGCGGAATTTTTCAAGCCTGGGAAATCTAAGCGCATATCCCGGCACATCGACATCAAATGCCGAGCCTGATTTTGAAGGCTTCATAATTCTACCTGCCGTATGAATTGGGGAGCGGGAAATTTCATCCGCCCGTATCTCTACTACAATTTCTGCTTCAATCCACACATCCGGTTCTAAATTCTTATCAACATTGTATAGTGGTGGTTTTTCTTTTGCTCTCAATTTCTCCGATCTTGCATATAGTTCTTTCCATTCTTCATCCGTAAGCCCCGTACCGACTTTTGCAATTGAGCGGTACTCATCCTCTTTCTCATCATAAATTCCGATCAAAAATGCCCCGATCCCAAAAGATGTCCTCTTTCCCTGCCCGACATAATAGCCCATCACCACACAATCAATAGTGTCATCAAGCGTTGCAGAATACGATCTCTTGAACTTGATCCAGTTCCATCCCCTGGCCCCAGCCTGATACAGCCCGTCTAATTTCTTCGCCAAGATCCCCTCAAGCCCACGTGAAATAGCGTCGTCGAAGAAAAGCTCGATCGATTTTCCGTCGGAGAGGACTTTTTCCTCAGACAGCATAACCGTGTCTCCCTTTTTAATAATCTGTGCCAATTTTTCGCGGCGCTTTGTGTAGGATTCATTGAGTAAATTCTCACCGTTAAGAGAAAGCAGTTCAAAACAAATGAGTTTTAGGGGAATTTCTTTGGCAGCCTGCTCAATCCCATATTTTCTTTTTCTTTGCGTTGTAAGTTGAAACGGTGAGAATTCGCCCGTCTCAGGGCTATATGCAATTGCCTCGCCCTCAAAAATTGCACTTTTTGCATTGATTTGATTTCGAATCCCCTCGACAACATCAGGATACATAAAAGTCGAATCCTCCAAATTTCTCGTAAAGAGCTTCACATTTTCCCCGTCAAAATGTGCCTGAAGCCGAAATCCGTCAAATTTAGGTTCGACTGCGCATTCTCCGATTTTATTAATTATTTCCTCTCCTGAGGAAAGTCGTTCTGCTCTTGCCATAAGAACAGGTGTGAATATCACCGGATCTGCTGCCTCAAGTCCCTGTATTCCCTTTTTCTTTATCGTTGTCGCAATATATCCAAGATCCGGACGGATGTTAAAAACTGGTTCAATGACAGCCCTCTGTGACTTATCACCTTGGAGCATCCATGAAAGCGCATCAAGAACTGTCATGTCAGAGAATCCAAGACGTAGCTTTCCGACAGGAATTCGTGCAATGAATCGGCATGAAAGCGAATCACACGCTCTTAGGAGATCTGAAACGAGTGTAACTTTACGTTCAACCGCGCCCACACCTTCGGTCTTTGCAACAGTCATAAGAACTTCAAAAACGTCCTTAATACTTGTACTGCTTTTGTTATTACCGCGTTTTTCCCGCAGTTTCTCCGCAACTTCTCCCAGGTCCCCGGTCTTTTTATAGAGTTGGTTTATTTCTTTCTCGTCTTCTTCAAAGGCCTGAGCGATTGCTTTCATTAGATATTTATCTGCCATTCCGAATTCGAGATTGACATACAAAGGTGCGACTCGACCCTGCAGAAGATACATTACTTGTCCTATTTCATCAGCTGATACCTTGTCAAAAAGTTCTGCCAACAAAACCGTCATTTCATTGCGCGAGGTTGTTCGCTCAAGTTGTTCAAGATGTGTAGAAAGTTCTGAAAATGTCATTGGTTCTCTAATAACTCCTCTCTTTCTTGCTGCGAGTGTACCACAATCCCACTTATCGCACTGAGAGGAAGTGCTTCGCTTCTTGCTACCACTAATTCTCGCTCGTCTTCATAAAAATCAAGCACTTCGGAATTATCAAAAACACCTTGACCAAAAAATAGCGTAACACCATGTCTTTCTTTGGCCTTTCTTAAAATTTCTGCTTTCTTGGGATCTTTCAAGGCTTGCTGCAAAACATACATCCTATCGTCTTCCCCCGATTCTTCAAAATCGTCAACATCATAATTTGGATTATCAAAATTTTTTCTAACCTCTGAACTTATTGTCTCACCCTCAGGCAGGATCCCTTGATCCACCAAGTATCTATTGAATGCATTGTCGAGTCTGTAGAATTCCTCGCTTTTTTTTACTTCTTCTATCAGGACTCGCTCCATAGTTACAGGTTCCACCTCAGCCTCTGGCCCTTCTTTAAACCGATCAATTAACGTAGCACAAAGATCAGGATTTATGTGTTGAAGATTTTCATAAACCGGGAAGAAATAATAGAGCAATGATCCCGAATCCATCGCATGTCGTAATCCATGACTGGCTTCTGCTGGATTGATCGGCATCATAAAACCTTCTCGCAACATTCTTTTGAAACTTTCGAGACTCGTGCCATACATAACAGCGGCAGACTCATTCCTACCATTTTCTATCCATTGCTGAACTTGCTCAGTGTTAATAGGTTTGGTTTCTGAGGCTTTTTGAGGAATTCCTACTTCGGGCTCATTCATAAGCTATGCCATCAGATATTTTACACCTTTTGTCTTACCTCGCTTGACTAAAATCCCCTTCTTCACAAGGTCTTGTACTTCTCTGAGAGCCGTATCTTCTGAAACATCGGGGAACAGAGTTTCAAATGCTCTGTTTTCAAGATAACTATTGGCCCGGATGTACTCCATTATCTTCATTTGTCTATCTGAAAGCATAATCGGCTCCCCACCCAATTTTTCTTTTATTTTTACATCCACGGAAATATTTTCAATTTTTTCCTTGATCTTTGTGAGTTCTATTGCAAGGCACGATGTGAAGTACTCAAGCCATCGTGTGAGATCGCCATTTTGAATTTCAACAGTTTGGAGCGCTTGGTAATATTCTTTCGGGTTGTTGTCAAAATGCTCTTCGAGTGCAAAGAATTGGCGAATATCATAGCCCATCTTGAAAAGAGCCAGAGTCGAAAGTGCCCTCCCTACTCTACCATTTCCATCAACGAACGGATGGATTCTCACAAATTCGTAGTGAATTATCCCGGCCTTCAGAATCGGGTGTGTATCCTCCTCATCGTTGATAAATTGCACCAAATCTTTAATCTGCCACGGCACTTCAATTGATCGTGGTGGACGAAAAACCACTTCGCCGGTTGTGCTATTTTTAATGACAACTTCTTTTTTTCTGTAGTTTCCGGCTTCTTCCTCTTCAAGAATTCTCGAAACAGTTAATTTATGCAGATCAAGTATCGTGTCCTCATCGATTACCATGTGCCGTCTCCTCCCCAAATAGTCCATAACGGCACGATAATTCATAACTTCCTGTACGTCTCGGTCACGCGCAACAACGTGCTGACCGTCGAGCACGCGCTCTACCTGATGAATTGTTAACTCATTTCCTTCAATGTGGGTTCCAAAGTGGATAGTACGAAGCGCTGCATCTTCTTGAAATTTTTTCTCCCAATATGGTAAAAGCGGTGCGTGTTCGATCACTTCCTTGGCGGCTTCGATCGAGCCAATGTGGCGCAGAATTGTATTTGTAATTGAGTACAGCGGAGTATACATAGGCAGCAAAATGTGGGTTTATTATGCGCCAAAATGATAGTCAAAATCAACTTACCATGCTCCTGCTATAATCATGGGATGAAAGTCGAAAAAATTACTCTTTCCCATATCAGAAATCACTCAAAAGCCACATTTTCATTTGCCGATACAACTATAATTCTGGGGCAAAATACAGCCGGTAAAACCTCAATTCTTGAAGCGCTCCACATTCTTTCATACGGCAAAAGCTTTAGAGCCGATGAAGACAAGGATGTCGTTACAACGGATGAAAACTTTGCACGCATAGAGGCTGAGGTGGAAAATGATGAAAAGGTAAAACTTACCGTCATTTTTTCTCTGAAATTAGGCAGGCTTTCCAAGAAATATATGATAAACGATGTTGGAAGGCGCCATCAGGAATTTTCCTCTCATATAACAACGGTTCTTTTTACACCCGAAGACCTGGAACTCCTTATCGGTTCTCCTTCGATGAGACGGAACTTTCTGAATTCAGTCCTCACCCAGGCATCAAAACCGTATCGCACATCACTGATTATTTACGAAAAAGCGCTCAAACAGCGCAATCGAATGCTTTATTTAACGCGTGAGGGGAAAAAGTTTTTTGGAGCTCACGAATTTGAGTATTGGGATAATTTACTTATTCAGCATGGCAGCGCAGTCACCCAAGAACGCGAAGAGTTTATTGAATATCTGAATGGTTCAAAAAAAGATATTTTTGATTTTAAGACGGTCTACGACAAAAGTATTATTTCGCGTGCCAGGCTTGATCAGTATAAAGAGGCAGAGCTCGGAGCTGCTACCACTCTTGTCGGACCACAGCGTGATGATGTTTTTTTCAATTTTCCCGCTCGAGAACAATCGATCCGTGAATTTGGATCTCGAGGACAACAAAGACTGACTATTTTTCAACTGAAAATTCTTGAAATGCTCTATCTTGAAAAAGCTGTCGGGCAGGCCCCTATTCTGTTACTCGATGACATCTTCTCAGAGCTCGATAACACTAATATTCATCACATTCTCGAACTCCTCCCCGACCAACAGACCATCATAACAACCACTCACAAAGAATTTATTCCGGAAAGCATCATTCAAGATGAAGAGGTGGAGATTATTGAGCTCTAAGAATTCTTCACAAACTTCATAAACCGCTCACGAAGTGGGATGTCGCTTGAAACGTAGCAAATCTCATAGACAAATCTGGCCAGCGGGAGATTTAGTCCTGTCTTTTCTTCAAAATGTGGGACGGATTTGGTGGTAAAGTACCCCTCAACCGTCTCGCCAATTCTTTCTAACGCTTCTTCTGGTGAGACTTTTACAAGCTCCTCCCCAAATCTAAAATTTCTCGATTCTTCGCTCGAAGAGGTTAAAATCAAATCACCGATTGTGGCGGGAAGTGATCGCTCGTCATCCTTAAAATCAAGCGCGGTTTTGAGCGCTTTTACCTCCTCAATTGCAAGAAGTATCAGCTTCACCCGAGTATTTGTTCCAAATCCAAGTCCTTCGGCAACACCCGAGGCAATTGCATAGATATTTTTAAATGCAGCAGAAAGTTCTAGTGCACGAATTGATTTGGTGAGCCTCACACGAAAATAATCGGTCTGAATGAGATCTCTTGCTTTTTTCCCAACCTCCTCGTCTCGATATCCTAAATTTACTAATGTAGGCATTTTATTTTTTACTTCGTCAGCAAAGCTCGGTCCCATAAGACTCACATATGCAATTTCTCCTTTCAATTCTCGAACTATTTCGTATGGAAGAAAATGTGTATTTTGCTCTATGCCTTTGGCACCATTTATAAAGACCGTATCCCGCTGAAATTCAACTGAGGATAAAACTTCTCGGAGCGCTTGCGTTGGGATCGCTGAGAAAATAACCGAATCCTCAGGCACCGCCTCACCGTTATTCAAAACTGAGACTTCGTATCCATTTTCCTGAAAAAGTGTTGCCACTGCACCACCCCACGCCCCGTGACCGAGAATATAGATTTTCATAGAAGACTGTTGAGAACTCGTGGAATTTCATCTGCAAGATCGGATGCATTAAAATATATTCCCATCCTTTCTGCTAGAGCCTCGCCTGCTTTCTTATTGATATAGCTTCCTGCGGAGGCTGACAAAAATGCTTCATTTTTCGTATAAAAAGCCGCAACAAGTCCGGCCAAGACATCTCCGGTTCCCCCTTTTGTCATTCCTGCGTTTCCTCCTTTTATTGTGCAATTTTGATCGGGTGAAAAAATAATATCTTCCTTTCCCTTTAAAAGAACCACACAATTAAATTCATGTGCAAAAGACTCTACCTGATCGTGTGTCTCTAAATTTTGGATCACTGATATAAAAGATTCATTACTGTTTTTTTTCAACAATTCAAATTCTCCGTGATGAGGAGTCAAAATCGGCCTTGTCTTAAGTAACCTCAAAACTTCTGTGTTAATTGTCTGAAGCGAGCCCCCATCAATTACCCATTTTTTATCAGGGTATGTGCATAATAAATGCTCGGTCAAATATTTGGTGTCATCATCCCCTGACTGCTCACCACTTTCGCGGGGTAGCCCTGGTCCAATAAGAATACAGTCAGCTTCCTGAATATAGTCTTTAATATTTGAACGTGGGATAACAATCCCATTTCTGAATTCTTCTTTTGCTCGGGAGACAAGAGCGTTATTTTCGGGAACCGAGGCATAAAAAACCATGTCACACATTCTTGATGCGACTGTCAGGGGCCACAATGAAGCAGCGTGGAATAATTTTGAACCACCGATCAGAAGTAATTTTCCATTTTGCCCTTTATGAGAATCGGGTGAAGGCCGCCACAGATTGTGGAGTGTCGACGGATCAAAGGTATTCATGGAAGTATTGTACACCGAGCAGGGGGGAAGGTGAAAGAAGATTAGTCTTGCGAATCAGATTCGATAAGAGTTCCTTTGAACTCTCTACCCTCTAAAAAGTTTTTGAAATTATCAAGATCTGTTCCTTTCATAACGGCAACTGTCAAACCTAGCTGCTGTGCCCTCTTAGATGCGACCGGGTCAAATGGAACATTCATACCGGGAATCCATTCGTCTCCGACGATATCCCTAAATTCCGACCAGGTTATTCGTTCGATTTTTTTGGCGTCTTTAAATTGCTTGGGGTCTTTATCATACACATACTCAATATTGCTTAAGTTAACTATAGCCTTTGCTCCATAGTCCTCACTGACAAGTGCCGCGCAATAATCTGTCGACCAACCGGGCTTCCACCCCGATGCTACCACAACAGCCTCCTCAGCTTTTCGAATAATCTCGTAGTGTTTTAAAACATAAGGATGTGCAATATCACGAAATATAGTCCGAATAAGCTGCGCGTTGAGTCGGGTCGCATGGATTCCGAGCCAATCCAGATCACTTGGTGCAAGATCGTGTCCAATTATTTCACGTCCCGCTTCGGCGTATTTTCTTGCAGTAGATCCACCTCCGACAACGAGAAAAAATTGATGATTGGGATCGTTTTTTATTTCTTCACGAATGAGCGCATTAAATTTTTTGAGGAAAGAGATATCGATTCCTGAGGAGGGAACGACAAGAGAACCGCCGAGTGAGATAACAGTTTTTCTTTTAAAATTACTACCCATTCAAGCCGTAAAAAGGCAAGCATTCGTGCTTGCCATGCTCTAGGATATCAGAGCATATAAAAAATTGCAATGAGGTCTTGACAAGACGAATTGCTCTTTACTATACTGATGTCCATGGCCGTCAAAAAAGCTTCTGCTCCTGTGAAACCCGCTCCAAGCTCCAAGCTATCCAATATGACTCTTGGCGATGTTGCCGGCAAAGTTTCAAAAGTAAACATGAACCAATTGGTATATGTTCTGCTTTTGATCTCATTTTCTCTTGCATCGTATCTATTTGGGAAAATGCAAGGGATGGAAACCAACTCTGCCCCAGCACCGATAGCCGCTGCACCTGATGCCGCACCTCAAGCACCAACAGCGCCAACCGGGCCGGTTGATGTAGAAAATGGACATTTTCCTGTAAAAGGAGATGAAAATGCTCCGGTCACTATAGTTGAATTCTCGGATTTTGAATGTCCTTTCTGTGGAAGATTCTACACAGATACTCTTCCAACACTTATTAAAGATTATATTGACGCCGGAAAAGCAAAACTTTATTACAGACACTTCCCGCTTTCTTTCCACCCACAAGCAAGACCCCTGGCTCTGGCTTCTGAGTGTGCGGACGAACAAGATATGTTCTGGGAATTCCATGATAAAGTATTTGAGAATAACGCTTCCATCTCAACTTCAAATGCCGATACCTACAAACAATGGGCTGCAGATCTTGGCATGGATACCGGCGACTTCAATGATTGTCTTGATAATGAAGAGTATGCAGAAAATGTAGACAAAGACACAGCCGACGGCACCGCAGCAGGTGTTTCGGGAACTCCCACTTTCTACATCAACGGTCTTCAGCTCGTAGGTGCACAACCTATTGATGCATTCAAAAAGATTATTGATGAAGAACTCGCAAAATAGATTCTTTCTTACGGATATTCCATTTCTCACACGAATCCTTTTTCGTGAAATCAATCAGCGTCTCTTCATTCTTAAAAGTATCTTTTGGGGTTTTCTTTATCTCAACCTTGCCCTACTCTCGACCAACTATACGAATGTTTTTTCGATTTTGGGGTCAGACTACAGCCTTGGCTCCCAAATAAGCATCCTCTGGACGCTTTTTTGGGGGTCTTTTGCAACTATCACACCTATCGATGTCGTCCTTCTTCTTTCTGCCTCGTTGCTTTTTGGAACAAATCTTACTTTGGTGTTCCGTAAGATTAAGTTTTTGGCACGCCAAGGAAGTCTCAAGCTCACATTTGGCGCCGGGCTTATAACGCTCGTTGCGACAGGGTGTGCTTCGTGTGGACTGTCATTTATCTCTCTTTTTGGATTAGGAGGGGTTGTTGCTATATTGCCGTTTGGGGGGATTGAGCTCTATGTTGTCTCAATTATTATGCTGTTATTGTTACTCTTTTACAATCTCCATTCTTACGCCCTCGCTTGCAAGTTGAAAAAGTCTTAACGCTGGCAGGTCGGGCAAAAATAGGTTCCGCGTCCTGCCAATTTAAAGAATTCGATCCTACCACCACACACTTTACATTTCTCACCTCGTCTCCCATAAATAAGTGCGTACCGCTGATATCCACCTTCCTGTCCCAATACATTCACAAAAGAGAGTTCCGATGCTCCGCCCTCCTCAAAACTCTTTTCCATTACAGCAACGAGCGAATCATATAATGAATCTACCTCGCCAGTCGTTAAGCTTTTTGCCGGTCTTCGAGGATCAATTTTTGATCTGAAAAGCGCGTCATTAGCATAAATATTCCCAATGCCCCCTATTTTCTCTTGATCCATCAGAAGCGGCTTTATCTTAGTAGGAGATGCTAAAACAATCTTTCGAAAAACCTCTTTAGTAAGGTCCTTAAAGAGCTCGGGCCCAAGGGTTTTGAAGAATTTCATTTCCAAAACTTCATTGGTCGGAACTACCCGTATCCAGCCAAATCTTCTTTGATCGTTGTAGTAAAGTCTAGCATCTTGATCCAGTTCAAAAATTATATGAGTGAAAGCATTTGGGACCGATCCCACTTTTAGGGGTGACACGGGAATTTTTTCCGTGGCTTTATCTCGATATACCAACTGTCCGGTTAATCTAATATGTATTGCAAGTGAATACGAGTTGTCAAAATCGATAATAAGCCCTTTGGCAAGACGGCGGATACCGGTAATTTTGCCTCCAATTACTTTCCTCGGATCACCTTCGAAAATTCCGGGATGGATTATTTTTACATCAAGAATTTTGTGGCCCACGGTATATTTTTCAAGACCGCGCCTAATTGTTTCGACTTCGGGTAATTCCGGCATATTAAACTTCCCCCACAATACTGCGAATCTGTGTTGTAAAATTTTTCTTGTCGAATTTCCGTGCCTGAGTAATACAATCCGACGGCATAATTTTTATATTCTCAAATTTCTCTATGGCCTTATTCAACTCTTCAGATGTATTTTTCCCGTAAAAAAGTCCCGTCTTTCCCTCGACAACCGTCTCTTGTACTCCACCTGACTTATATGCGATAACAGGTATTCCCTGGCTCATTGCCTCGACCGGAGTAATACCAAAATCCTCATCGTACGAAGCAAAAATATACCCCCTTGCCCCAGCCATGAGACGCAATTTTTCAGCATCATTTACCTCGCCTACAAATTCAATTTTTGCCTTGTTCTTTTTTACTTTAGCCCTCA
>CAZBEA010000017.1:0-16875 GCA_964490835.1 uncultured Gammaproteobacteria bacterium | reverse complement strand
ATACGAATTTTTGAGAAGTTTATCTCTACTATCCCTACGCCTGCACAAAGCTCCCATCCATTCTCCTATCGGACTGCGTTCATGCCTGCCGCACTTGCAGTCCCGGAATAGAAGCTATTGCTCGCGGTCTTCACTATCGGCAAAATCCTGACCATTCCATGATTCGTCGCGTACGTATTCTTCACGTGTTTTAGTCGCCATTCCGCCTTTGGTCGAAAATTTTTTTCTTTTTACCGGATCAAGCGACGGAAAACCGGTTTGCTCATTTTGAGAATTATCATCAATCATATCTTCTACCGTTCCATATGGATCACCTTTCACACTTGATCACCTCCTACCATAACTGGAATAGCATACAAAGCGGATGTAGTAAGAAAAAGAGAGAATTGTAATAGAAGTGTTAAAAAAGCTCGAGAGATATTGCTACACTGGTTTTCTTAGTCTCTTTGCCACGTTTGCAACGGGTTTTACAACGGCCGTTACTCCATCATCGACGAAACTACTCGCAAGCTCTGTAGGACCTCCTGTTGGGATGTGGCCAAGAGCCTCGGTTGCACCAATACCACCTACTGTTCCGACAACAACCCCTGCAATCTTACCCTTCACCCCTCTCTTTTCCGGAGCCATAGCATAACCGGCCATACCCCCACCAACTCCACCGGGCAGAATCTCTACTATTTCCTTCGGCAATGGAATTCCGACCATTTTCTCAAGAGCAACAAGAGCTGTAGGCACAAGAATCGTCGCTATCGCATACGGATTATCTTTGGCAGATTGTGCGTATTCTTTCATTTTTGTTACCGCGGCAGCAAATATATGTGCGTTCTCTGTCATTTCTTTAGCAACCTGACTATCAACTTCATTTTGTTCGACATTTTCCGAGGTATTTGCAATTTGCGAAAGGACTTCGTCAGGGCTTGCGTTATTTTTTAGCCTTCCAAAAGCTGCCAAAATTTTATCCTTAATACCCTGAGATGTATTTTTTGCATCAATTTTTTCACCAACGGTTTGATTCGGATCATATTGCACGATCTCTTGTAGCGCTGCGTCGGGAGACTTGGCCCGTCTAAATTTTGTGATAAGACGGGTGATTTTACTGTCCGGCTTTTGTTCTGGCAGTTCTTTTTCGGATACTGTGGGGTTGGTTTGTTCGGCCTGCTGTAATCCACCAGGCGTTTCGAGTGTGGCTTCCATACTACGCTGAATCTTCTTGGTTGGTTTTTTTCAATAATTCTTCAGCCTCATCAAACTTTCCTGATTTTATGAGATTTTGCGCGTGTTCTGAAACAACCCGCTTTATTTCCTCCTCGTGCATTTCGATAACCGGCAGAACTGCTGTTGCCAATTCGGAAAATTCATCGTCAAGTACCGGTGCGACAGTAAAAATTTGCTCAAGAGTGAGTGGCGGATGCAATCTATCCAGAACCATTCGAGCGATGTCCTGTGCACGCTCCACGTCCATTTGCCCATTCGTCAATTTTTGCTCGATGACGGCAAGAATATCGAGTTCTAATTTTTTTCTTACTTCTTCTGGATCCATAGGTTAGTTGCTTTCTCTATGGTAACCTTCTTATAACTCAACTTCAACCCTTTGCGGAACAGGTATTTCGCGAGTATTAATTACTTCCGAATTTATTACCGGTACTTCAGATACAGTTGCCGATTGTAAAGTCGCCCCGAGCAAATCACCATTTTGGATTGCTGCAAATAACGGACCGAGGGGATCGTGTTCTTCCGACCCTCTAAAACTAAATCCATCATCGCCCCCTGCGATTTGTCTAACATCTTCGTGTGTATATAAACCGATATTATGTTCAATACTCATAAACTACACCTCCCTTCTTCTGCCAAGATCATCCTAGTACGAATTCATTTTGGGAGTCAATTTTTGAATGCTTTTACACAAAAATTAATTTTTTGTTAAAATTTTAACAATTCGATGTAATGCAGTATTATGATTACCGTCCCTGATGGAACTAAAAAAATTATTGAGCGATCACGATACTTATCCGAGGCTTTGTCGAAAAAATTAATAAATCACACAGCACTGGCAAAATATATTCAACCCGAACTTGAAAGATTGCTTGTGAAAGATGTTTCTGTTGCGTCAATTGTCATGGCCATTAGAAGACTCGAAGGACAACTCGGATCAAAGAATGCACGAAGCATTATTTTCCCCCAAACCCCTGAAATACTGGTACGATCAGGTCTTTCTCTTGTATTTCTCAGAAGAACTGCAAAATCCGAAGAGCTGATTCAAAAACTCTTTATCAGAAGAGTGAAAGGATCATATCACTCAATAATTATCGGGTCATCAGAGATTGCAATCGCACTTTCCAACAATATTCTCAATTCCACACTTTCCAAAATTCCGGGCGACGCACTTTCGTCAACTCTGAATAATTGTGCTCTTGTAACAATTTATCTCTCGGAGGGAGTTGGAAAAAACCCGGGGATTTATTACTTTTTTCTAAAATCTTTAGCGTGGGAGGAAATAAATACATTACTTTGCACATCAACCTCAAATGAATTTACCCTTTTTTTTGAAGAAAAAGAGGTCTCTCGCGCGCACGAGATCATAGCATCGCTTTTCGAGAAAAAAGTGCTCGAAAAGTAATCCAAAAGGAATATAATAATATCTATGAAGGAGATCAGGCGAATCATTCACGAAGACTACCTCAGATCACTTATGTTCGGTCTGCAGGATGGTATTGTCTCAACTACCGGGGTGGTTGTTGGAATTTCAACAGGTGTAAATGACAAAGCGATTATTGTTCTTGCTGCTCTGGTCGCGGTATCCGTTGAGGCGACTTCGATGGCCGCCGGACAATATTCATCAGAAAAGGCCGTTCATCAAATGGACAAAACGGGCAAGCACACGGACAGTCTTATTGTGGGCGCTGTGATTATGTTTTTTGCCTATATGATGGGGGGTATGTTTTCCATAATTCCAACGCTGCTTTTTAACCAACCTGAAGCAAGAATTTTTGCCATAATTTCTTCATTCGTTGGATTATTCGGTATCGGGTACTTAAAGGGGCATATCGTCGAAGGACACCCACTCAGAAGCGCTCTAGAATTATTCACAATCGGAGGAATAGCGACACTCATTGGGCTTATTGTTGGACATTTCCTGAAGGTCTAATCATACACCGCCGCTTCTTCACGACTCAGGAGTTTGAACCACAAAAATCTATGCCCGGTCAGCATAAAAAAGTACGGACGTTCTAATTTTATCCTTGGAAACCTTGTATCGCTTGTCATTTCCACCGGGACCAAATCCGCATAGTCGCTTAAGTCTAAATGAAAATAGGTCGGTCTTCGTGAAAGATTAAAAATACACAAAACTTTATCTCCGTTATATTCACGGATAAAAGGAAGAATCTTTTCATTCTCACAATCCATAAGCCGAAAGCTTCCCCGCCCAAAAGCCTGTGACTTTTTGCGCACTGAAATAATTTTTCTATTCCAATTTAAAAAAGAATACCCGAGCTTCGATTGAGTCCTTACATTTATCGACTGGTAGTGGTAGCCGGGATTTATTACGGGGGGCATATATAAATGTTCGGGGTCGGCAGTTGAAAACCCTGCATTGGCATCCGGCGACCATTGCATCGGAGTTCTGACACCGTTTCGATCTCCCAGATATGTATTATCCCCCATACCAAGCTCGTCTCCGTAATAAATTGTCGGGCTTCCGGGAAGTGATAGGAGTAGTCCGGTCATTAGCTCCATAGTAAGTCTGTCGTTATCAAGAAGAGGCGCGAGTCTTCGCCTGATCCCCAAATTGAGCCTCATTTTTGGATGTTTGGCGTATTCGGCCCACATAAAATCGCGCTCTTCATCGGTTACCATCTCGAGTGTTAATTCGTCATGGTTTCGTAAAAATGTCGCCCACTGAGAAGCCGGAGGAATTGCCAAGACCTGCTCGATGATGTCAACAATCGCTTGTCTATTTCCTCTTGCGACCGACAGGAAAATTCTTGGCATGAGCGGAAAATTAAAAGCCATGTGAAATTCATCGTCTTTCCCAAAATATTCTATTGCCTCTGTTGGCCATTGATTGGCCTCTGCCAAAAGAATTGTTCCGGGGAACTCCTGTTCCATCATAGAGCGGATTTCTTTAAAAAAGGCGTGCGTCTCGGGTAAATTCTCATACCCTACTCCTTCTCGTTCAAACAAGTACGGAACTGCATCGCACCTGAACCCGTCGAGCCCCAGTCCGAGCCAAAATTGAACCACCTTCTTCATCTCTTCACGAACTTCCGGATTGTCGTAATTCAGATCTGCTTGGTGACTGAAGAATCTATGCCAGTAGTAAGCCTTGGCTTCAGAATCCCATGCCCAATTCGAGGGCTCAAGGTCGTTAAAAATGATACGAGCATCTTGATATTTATCAGATGTTTCAGACCATACAAACCAATCATATCTAGAATTTCCGCTTCCCTTTCGTGCCTCTTGAAACCAACTATGTTCAGTCGACACATGGTTAAAAATCATATCGGCTATAACTTTCATTCCCCTCTTGTGAGCTTCTTCTATAAAGTTTTTGAAATCGTCTAGTGTGCCAAGTTCCGGGTGGATTGAATAAAAATCAGAAACGTCATACCCGTCATCTTTTAAAGGAGACGGATAAAAAGGAAGTAGCCAAATACAATCAACGCCAAGGAAAGAGAGATAGTCCAATTTACTGATGAGTCCCTGAAAGTCTCCGATACCGTCATCGTCGCTGTCTTTGAAAGTTCGAACATGCAATTCATAAAAAACCGCATCTTTATACCAGAGGAGATCGTCACTTCTTTCTTCCATTGCGAATCTATTTTAAAGAAAATGACTCTCCCAAAACAAGTCTTTTGAACGGTGTATAATGAGTGCATGAACGCACTAACCCCTGAGGAAGAACATGTACTTGTCGATAAAGGCACTGAAATTCCCTTCACAGGTGAATATGACAATTTTTATGAGGACGGAACTTTTATTTGTCGGAGATGTAATGCTCCGCTTTTCTCTGCCGAAGCAAAATTTGATGCCGGATGCGGATGGCCGGCATTTGACGAAAATTTTCCTGATGCAGTTAAAAGACTGCCGGATGAAGACGGACAACGAACCGAAATTCTATGCGCCAATTGCGGCGGTCATTTGGGACATGTATTTGAGGGTGAGGAATTAACAAGACAAAACACCCGTCACTGCGTCAATTCGTTGTCAATACGGTTCGTTCCCGAAGGAAAAAAACTCCCTCAGGTTTTTCACGAATAGCCAAAAACTGTTTTGATAAGCTTGTTACCGCGTAATCCAAAACCAAGCCTATCTCCAAAGCCCAAGAATAATACCTATTACCAAAAGCGATGCGAGCTGGTATCCAGTATTAATAGCAAATAGCTTCCATTTCTTCGGTCCAAAAATCTGATCAGTCGCCTGTACTGGCATGATAAATCCAATCCACATCCAAATTGCGCTCATGATACCCGTGGTAAGTGCCGGATAACCAAAGAAATTCATAGACATTGCCATGACATGTGCCAGAACAAATCCCGAAACAAGTGTCAGAAGAAAACTCACACCATAGTATTTTCCCATCTGCTTTTGTTCTTTTTTAAGACCCTCGGCTGTGTATCCCATAAGCTTCATCCACGGCTTGCCAAAAAGAGCCGGGTTATACCACAAGAACCCAAGGGCCATTGCTGCAATTCCTGCAACAAGAAGTGCAAGATAATTTACTTCTACGTTCATTTCCCTCACCTCCTCTCTTTTTACGTATACTCATTTTGTTTAGCAAAAGCATATAAAAAAATCAATAATCGTCTCGCAAGACGCGAACTTGGGGGCTTGATGCAATTTTAAAATCACGGTATATAGCACATAATACCTCACCGAACGGGTTCTTCATTTGCACAGGATAAGTCGATTTCATTCGAGATTCTGTCGGATAAGAAGTCGCTGGGTTTTTTGTCGTGCGTCTTCGATCGTCTGCCCCCATGACTTGGCAGCAAGTTGAAACATTGTGATGAACTCCGGGGTTTGGACTGTATTTTGTTGTAATTCGTCGAGCAATTTTTTCTTCACGTCGACCAATTCCATGTCCCATTTGGTTGCGAGGCGCTTCAAGGTTTGGTTGGTTATGTTGTCCGGATTTCCCATATCGAAATCGGGAATCGCACATCCACAGTTATAACACATGTTATTTTTCCTCGGCAGCATGTCGCCGCTCCATTTCGTAGAGCGCGACGATAAATAGTGACTCACTCCACCCAAGCGGTGTATTTTCATTGTATTCGGGAGAATTTGAAAAGTAGAGTTCGGGCATCCCGGAATTCGTATCGTCCAATATCAAATTTTTAATGAGTGAGTGAGCTTTTTCGTGATTTCCGGCTCTTTCGTATATAATAGCAAGCCACGCAAGACCGAATGTCCACTCTGCCTCTTCGGAAATCCCGTCGTTGTTTTTGTTGTAATATCTATCTCCTTTATATCGAATTATCCCTCTATTCTTCAATAAATGATATTCGACATTCTCAAGAATTTGCTCGCGCTGCTCTGGGGTAACAATTTCGTATGGCCAAACAAGAGACAGAAGCGCCAGATCTACAAATTTTCTTCCCGATTCACGGGGAAGCAGCGCATTTAATGATTCTCTCCCTTTTTCGATCAACTCGTATGGAACATCAACTGTTGATAATTTACGTATAGACGATAACCCTGCAACACAAGCTCCAACAGATGAGGCGTGCAATTCTTCATCTTCCTCCCACATGCCGCTATCTCCCTCGGACCAATACTCTATCGCTCCTAAATATTTCACCAATTTATTTACAATTCTTATGTGATCCTCAGTCTTCAGAATTGAGCGTTTTTGGTTCGTTTCGAGCTCTCCAATTCTAAACAAAATACACCCGATTGCATCGTTTTGTTTGTTTCCCCATTCCTCCCAAAATTCATTGAAAGTTTCCGGGTTAAATCGTGCGTGAATGTATTGGTAGGTATGAGTTGGTTTGTTTTCTATTGCCCAGTCTATTTTATCCTCGTGTTTTAAGAAGATATCAAGAATTGCATTGTATGTCCGCTCGACCGTGTCCCAATCCCCCAGAACTTCGAACGCGATTGTTTCGTAGAAATTATCTCTCAACCACGACTTGTCATACCCGGTACCGACTCCTTTGTCCGATGCCGCAAAAAGCCCTGTGTCGTATTGAAGGCCCTTGAGAATTTCCAGGTGTCTGTCTATTAACTGTTGGTATGATAAGCGTGCCATTATGCAGAAAATAGTGTAACAAAATTATGACTCAACATCACGGTCTATTAGGTGCTCTCGTATTGTTTCTTTCTCCTCATCAGACTCGGGCAATAATTCTTCGAGAATTCTCATCGCCTTCGTAGGATTGTGAATAAGGTACAGTGTTACATCTTTCTCGAGCGCCCAGTTAAAAATCTTAACATTTCCGTAGTTGAAAATTCTTCCCAATACACCCTGTTCAAGTTTCACTTTGCCCAAGTGAGTGAGAAGATACTTCTCTTCTTTCCGGAAAATAAAACCTTTTTTATGGATCACGTATTTCGGATTGATTTCATAATATTCCTCAAGCCATTGCAGGATAATAAAAAGCATAACGAACGTTTTGAGAAGTACAATTCCTACAAAGTATGGGATATTTACGTATAAAATCCACCCGCCTAATTGGTTTTGGACACCCGGGTTGAAGAAAAAAAGAAGTGAAAGAATAAGTCCCAGGATCGACACGACCTCAAGAAGAATAAGTCTTAGAAGAAGAAATGAGATACTTTGACGAATTGTGACATGACTTACATGAATCTCTTGGGCGGGAGTTTTCTCTTTTGCCATCATGATGTGCTTTTCTTTTTCAACTACCATTTCATTTACAGTATATGAGAAGTACGGCAGAAAAGAAATAATTAAGAATCTCCTTGTTCTCGGACCTGTGTTACGTGAGCATTTTCGAGCGCAGTATACATGTGGTATGCACCCACCACGGCGTTTGGCGAATTGACGTATCGTACACTATCGCCATCGGTTGTACCTACCCTTCCTTTCATATAAGAAATGCTTGCGCCGACATTGTCGATATATAAGGTCACCGATTCGATATCATCGTGTACAACCTTATCTCCTCGAGATCTTGAAATTCCAAATTCACAATTTCTTTCACCCTCCCCCAGAGTTACAGAATACGCGTATCCGCCACGATTAAAATGTACACGTGTAAAAGCATACGCCTGCCCTTCGGGAATTTCTAAACCCCTGAGCGTCATATCCGCACATTCCTCAAAACCGGAAAGCAAATTAAGAAAAGAATCCGACAGTGTCATTGCGCGGGGACGTGCTTCTCTCCGCGAGAACTCAAGATTTGACGAAGTTTCTCTACTCATCAGTGGCGATAGTACCATAAGAATTGCACACTATCAAGAAAATCTGAAAAAAATAACTGAATTTTTTGCGAATATTTACTCTAAGTCTTGACGGGGGTATTGAAGCAAAACTATGATGACAATACTATATGAAGAGACTTCTGCCCACCTCTCTTTTGCTCCTTGCACTCATTATTCTTGCCTTTATCTTCGTCAAACCACATACAATCGCACACTCCGCAGCCAATCACATAGTCATCTCAGAAATACAAATCGGCGGTACATCATCAACAGATGAATTTGTTGAACTATACAACCCAACCTCCAATTCCGTGGTTATGGAAAATTGGAGACTACAACGTAAAACCGCAGGAGGAAGTGTAAATAATTTGGTATTAAATCTCGACGGAACAATCCCTGCATTCGGGTATTTTCTAGTTGCGCATCCCAACTATCAGGGGAATGTAACTCCCGATATTCAGTATTCTGCCTCGTCAAGTGCAATTGCCGACAATAACACAGTTCTCTTATATTCCGATGCAGGAATAACCGTTGTGGACAAGGTTGGCTTTGGAGCCTCTGTCGGTGATTTTGAAACGGCTACTTTTGCCGCCAATCCTGCCGAAAACGGGAGCATTGAAAGAAAGGCTCTTGCCACCTCGACTGCAGAAACTATGGCTAGTGGCGGTCAGGACGAGAATCTTGGGAATGGAAACGATACCGATGACAATAGCGCGGATTTTGTGATGCGCGAGATTTCTGATCCACAAAATTCTTCCATGACGGAAAACCCGAATCCCCCTACATCAACACCGACACCTACAATCGAACCGACAGCAACTCCGACCTCGACACCATCACCAACAGAAGACCCATCTCCAACTCCAACCGAAGTTCCAACTTCAACACCCACACCAACTGCGACAGCAACCCCCATCCCAACGCAGGTACCAACTATGATTCCAACACCGACAACACCAACCCCATTCAAGGTTCTGGGGAAATTCAATCTGATCGACAAACAGGTCGTATGCGGATGGACATTTAAATCGGCGCGTTTTGGATTCTTAACGATGAGAGTTCCAAAGCTTGTGTGTAATTAATTTTTCTACTGTTTTAACCACTTCACCCCAAGATACACAAGCGGCGTTTCGATAATAGACAATACACATTTCAGTCCCCAGTATGGAAGAATGAGACTAATCAGAAATGAAGTATTTGGACCAACACCTTGTGAAAAAGACCAAAATGCGAGTGTCATAAAAAGAATGGTATCAAAGCCTTGAGAGACAAAATTTGAAAGATTATTTCGTAACCATAGTCTCTTTTTCCCAAGACGTGCTCTGATTTTAGAAAAGATATAAACATCCATAAATTCTGCAACAGTAAATGCGGTAAGTGACGCGAATGCGATTCGTGCCGATTTACCAAAGACATGATCATACGCTTCCTCACTCTCGGCAAAGCGCATTGAGGGTGGAAGATGGGTTGCAAGTAATGAAAACCCAAGGATTAGGGCAATTACGACCAACCCGGACCGCACAATACTCCGAGCACGTTCTTTCCCATAGACCTCAGTAACGATATCGTTGATAGTAAAAATGAGCGGGATAGTAAAAATAGCAACAGAAGCATTTAGTCGTATAGGCCAACTCAAAAGCGGAAATGTCTTTGCTCCCATAAATTCAGAAAATGCTATACAGAAAATGTAGACTGCAACGAGCAAATCAAATCGTTTCATAGTGGGATTATAAAATATTTTGAATCGGAAAGAAATAATTTATCGCACAACACCAGCTTTTCTTGCTGCTTGAAATACCTCACTTCTTACTTCTCTATGGGCAGACTCGTCGTTCAAAAACATCTGTGCTTTTTTGTGTATCTCGACAAAATCATCGTTCTCTCTTTCGGAATAATACTGAGAATCGTTCCATAGCGAAGTTTCCCAATCATAAAAATGCCCAACCATATCGATATCTTGTGCCGATCCTTTAAATGTCAATGTGCCATGATGCCTAGAATCAGATAGTTTTTTGAAATGTGAATAATTCCAATACAAAAAATATCGTTGTAAAAATGCAAGACTTTTCAATTCAGGCCGAAATGGATCAGAATAAGAACTCATATCAGACCTCGAAAGTGACTCGAGATCAGATTCAATCGGGAACTTTGTGTCAATTTTGTATTTTGTTAAAAATTCATCAGTTCCTTCCCTTTGCATTTCTCTGAGAAGAAGTCTGGCTGCACGAGCATGAATTCTATGTGGTGAATAGTACCCTGTACTTCTTGTTCTTGATGCGTCCATAACGCGATCTGTTCCCATGAGACGCACGCATAACGCAGGGGTATCTTTTGTTGCAGTAACTTTATCTATCATTTGTCCGACTTGATAATATGTATCCCAATTGGGAGACTTTTTTGTTGCCCATTGTTTGAGCGCGTCAGGATTGAGTGTAATAACCCCAATCACCCGTCCTCCTCTCCCCCCGAATTCAGCAAACTCATCCGAAAGCCTCATCTCCTGCATTGCGTGTTTGTAACCAAAAAACCCAAGAGGGTCTGAGCCGACATAATGCTTTTCATAATGATCAAGACCATTATGTGTAAGCCCCGTACCTTTTACTCCTATCTCACCAAATCCGGTACCAAACTCGTCTTGGATATAGGTATCCTTCATAAGTATCACTCCCCTATGAGAAGTCGGCGTCTGAAGTCTTGCCTCCCCCTGGATACCACCAAGCGCAAAGATTCCGGCTCGCTGAATAAGATAATCTGTTTCAAACCACTTTGCGAGTCTCGAGTCCGAAGTATTTGCCTGCATTCTTGTATTTATATCTACACGCTCAATTACATCTGAGGGTAAATGCTCGAAATAACCGGCATTGGCCTGAGATAGATTATCCGGAATATGAAGTCTTGTTTCTGGTCTCACAAATTCTGAATTATATCAAATGGGACTATGGGGCGAAAGTGTGTAAGTGGTGGTGATCCCCCTGGCTTCGCCAGGGGGACCGATTGCGTAACGGCCCATCAGGGACTTATATCCGCGGCGATCGCGGAGAAGCCCAGGATAGACCCGGATTCCATCCCCTCTTGCGAGAGGAAAGAACCGACGATTCGGTTTGGATATCCGGCTCACTTCATGTGCTCCGGTCTAGTGGTTGGTATGGAGAAGCCGCTTGGGCATCTCCTTACCCTGCTTCTTTGCAAGCTTGGGAGCCAGCTCGTAGAAGTGCTCCTGGTACTCCTCGAGGGTCGCACCCACAAGCTCCGCCTCGATCTGTGCTGCATCAACGCGCAGCTTGTGCACCATAGGAGGTGACGGGCTCACGCTGTCAATACCCTTCTCGATGAGGTGCCGGAAGAGGACCTCGTCCTTGTTGATGCCGTCACCGCAGAATCCGACCTTCATCCCATACTCGTGTCCGAGAAGGATGGCTGTCGAGTGGTAACCGAGCATGATCGGATGCGACTGGCTGAAGGATCCTTGGATCTCTGTCTGCATCCGATCGACTTCAAGAACGCCTTGAGTGGCGTCGTTGCCGCCGATCGAGAGGTAAGAGTAACCGCACTCGGCAGCGACATCGAGGAAGTCCCGAGGCGCGATGCCGTTGGCAGCGGTCTCCCACATCATAGCGGCTGTGAAGTTGGGATCTTTGAAGTCAAGACCCGCCTCCTCAGCCGCCCATGCGACTTCTTCGAGTTCGTACGGGAAGCTGTAGAACGCCCCCATGATCCCGAAGTTCTTGTGGCGCTTCGCGAGTTCGGCGTACGCCTTCATTTCCATGAGAAACTGCGGGCGGTTGTAAATCGCCTCGCGTGCCCCATGGGTGCCTATGGCGGGATTGAAGTTGTGTGGCAGGTACTCCTGCCCCAGCTGCAACCCCTTGAATTCGTCCACCCGAGGATCAAGAACCCGACCCAGCACCGGACGCGAACCGAACGCCGAGCAGATTTCACCGAAGCCGCGGGTGAGCGCGGTGATGAACATCTCCTCGTTGTCGTGTTCGATGAACCATCGCGGATGGATCTTGATCTTGTTCGTGAGAATGAACTCGCCCCGGGCCAGTCCGACCGCATCAGCGTAGAGCTGCGCGACCGATGGGGCCAAGCGGGGATTGCCGATGTTGACCGCGATCTCGACGAGCGTCTTGAGACCGCGAGCCTTGATTTCGAGCATGCGGGCCTCTTCGGCGTATGCCTCAAGTACCGCTTGGACTTCACCTTCGAACACAAGGCCGAGAGTGCCGTCCACCGTGTATGTCTTGCCGCTCTCCATCGCCAACGTAGCATCCCCCGTCCCACAGACGCACGGGATACCGAGTTCGGCACACGTGAGCGCGGCGTGCGAAGCTCCACCACCCACATCAGTCACAACCGCTTTGGCCATGGCCATTTGCGGTTCTGCCCGGATGTCCGTCTCCGGCATCACAAGGATGTTGCCCGGAACGAAGAGTGGGAGATCTTCGGGTCGCTTGATGACCTGTGCTACCCCTGCGACGGCGCCCGGGCTTCCCGGGATGCCGCGTACGAAGGTCGACAAGGTCTTGTTCACCGACTTGCTGACACCGCCCAGATTGGTGATCGGGCGTGCCTGCGTGCAGTAGTAGATGTCGCCATCGACCACATTGTCCAGACCCGCGTGACGCTGGTCTTCAGTGGCTTCTTCGAAGGCAAACTCCGTATCCATCGGGAGACCTCCGTAGAGGTCCTCGATTTCTCGGGCGTAGTGCCAGAGAATGCGAAGATGACCGTCTGTCAGCTTACGCCGATTCTGGTCTCTCTCCTCAAGGATGTCAACCCGGTCGACCACGATGCTGCCGTCAGGACGTACAACTCTGTCGTACTTCCATTCTTGCTTGGCAACGTGGTGTTCAACCAATGCACCGCTGTGCTTGTCGAGGATGTAGACGTCAGGAGTGATCTTGCCGTTGACGGCGCCTTCACCTTGTCCCCAGACGACTTCGATGTAGATCTGATCCTTGTTGCCCGTCACCTTGTGAGCGGTCAACATGACGCCGGCCATCTTGGACCGAACCATCTTCATGACCAGAATGGGCATCGAGGCGTTCGCCTGTTCCATCCTTCGCTTTGCACGGTAGCCAATCACCCGCTCCCCGTGCAGCGATGCGATCACCTTGCGGGTCGCCTCTGCTGCTTGCTTTCGCTCAACGAAGAGAACGGAGTCGTACTGGCCGGCAAAAGCCGCCTTTACTCCATCCTCCCCGAGCGCGGAGCTTCGGTACGCCGCTTCTGTGTGTGCGCCGATGACTTGTGCATGTGCACGGTCGATGGCGTCCTGCGCGGACTGCGAGAGTTGGCACGAGCTGATCCACCCCATCATCCGTTCAGAACGAAGGGCGACGAGGTGTTTGTTGTGCGTATCGATCGTCTTGTACTGCCCCGTGAAGCGGCCCAGGAGTCCGTTGGACTCGAAGAACTCGTCACAGACGTACCGACTGATCGCGAATGCCGGTGGGATCGGAATCCCTCCTTGCGCGAGTTTTGCTGCGCTGGATGCTTTACCGCCTGTTATGGCGGCATCTTCTGCTCCCGGCTCGTCGAGCCGGTAGACGTACTTCAGCTCGCTGGGCTTTGCCCGCGAAACATCCGTACTCGGTGGGGTTACTTCCAGTGTTGTCAACATGAACCTCGAGGTGTTGTGTGTTGGTTGACCTTGGTGACTGGTGGACTAGACTCCTGTAATGGGCCTAAGCCCTCCTTTCTGCCAAGATCAAGGTTGAGTGTAGACTTGACCGTGGCAGGGAAAAGGCACCTTTTACCTTCTCCATGCCACAGTCAAGTGACAAAAAATAAACATAAATGGGATCAATATTTCATCCCATTAAAACAAATAATTAATTTCCAAACCGAATTTTCAAAGTGCATACCCCTATTATTAAGAGGCAAAATCCCGACAGAGTCGGGATCGTTTGGGCCAAAAAAAAGACGCTCATGCAAAATAAGCGCTTTTTCGGGCACCAACCGAATACTTTATCACATAGTGATTTTCAATTCAATATTATTAGTACTTCCCTTCAAGTGATATCCTATAAGTCGAGTTGTACTCTACGTGGGTCGTTTTTGCTTGACAAAATTATGACGGGGACAGGGCTGGATTCAGAAGTGATTCGACTTTCTTTACCAATACTTCAGGCATTATGTCAATTTTCATCAACACGTCATCAGCTCCCATTGCTTTCATATTTTCTTTATCAAGAAGAAGACTTGTGACAAGAAGCAATTTACACCCGGCCAGTGCAGGATCCTTTTTCATTTGTATGAATACATCAATCCCACTTGCTTTGGGCATAACGTAGTCTGATATCACAAGTTCGGGTCTGAAAATTTTGGCTTTTTCAAGCCCCTCTGCGCCATCGTGCGCGGTTAACACATCATGGCCTTCGGCAATAAGCGTGTGCTGATACAACTCAATAAGCGATTGGTCGTCTTCGATGATGAGAATTTTAGCCATACATTAACTGTAGAAAATTCAGCTTTTTTTTACAAGTCTTTCTCGTCTTTTCTTGTGAAGCTTTTTATAAAAAAAGTATACAAATGGGATAGGGACAAGCGCGTAATTGGTAAGCGCAATTTTTATGAAAAGTTCGGTAAGATCTGTCACGTGTGAAGCATATAAATAAATAATTATGAAATATGGAGTCGACGCAATAAGAGTCACGAGGAGAAAGATCTTAAATGTTACGTTTGTAAAACCTGCGGCGTACGATATCCATTCGAATAAAAATCCTTGAAAAAGTCGTGAGACAACAAGCATTTCAATTCCGAATTTTTCAGCCAGTTTATCAATTTTCTCAATTCCTTTTTCCCCGACAAATTTTATTACCGCCCCCCTTCCAAATCGTCTTGCGATCTGGAAATTAACGACAGCACCCACCATAGAAACAATATATGTAAGAACTATTGCCTCCAACACACCAAATGCCCCAATCCCAACCACAACTATCGGGAACCCCGTGAGCGGCGCGATTATAAAAGTGAAAAGAAGTATGATCGCAAAAAGAAGATGTCCCCAAACCCCGGCACCTCTTATATATCCTTGAACTATATCTTTTTCTAGATAATCCCCGGCTCTTCCAAGAATCATTCCGAGAATCACAAGGAGACAAAAGACGAAGATCGCCTGAAGAATTGTTTTTGGGGTTAGTTGAGATAACAACTTCATACAGTGCTCCCATGGTATCAAACTTTGAAAAAGAATTGTATTCAGAAAATTCAAATCGCTTGACAGAATAGTATAATAGTGGTATTGTAGCCTCAGGTATGAGAAGACTATTCATCTTCATACTTGCCCTCACTCTACTCTTTGGAATATTTCCAATTCCCGCCTTCGCCCAAGATCCAAACAATGTCCGCCGTGAAAATAAAGTAGTTCTCGAGAAAGATGAAGTAATCGAAGACGATTATTTTGCAACCGGCGAAGCGGTTACTGTAGCCGGAACCGTCAAGGGTGATGTCTTTATCATGGCAGGCCAAGCAAGCATCGAAGGACAGGTCAATGGTGATATTTTGGCTGCATCCGGCCAGGTAACGATCTCTGGACCCGTCACAGGCAACATCCGGGTTGCAGGTGGCGATGTGATTCTTTCGTCTGAAGTAGGCGGTAACGTAACTGTTCTTGGGGGGAATCTTCTAATCGACGACCGGGCAACAATTTCGGGATCTTTGAACGGTGTGGTCGGAAATGCTCGAATTCTTTCTCCTATCGGAAAAAGCGTTCATATGTCCGGTGGCCAGCTAACACTTGGTAGTGAGGTTGAAAAAAATGTAAAGGCGGCCGTTGGAAAATTGGCGCTGGTCAACGGCGCTCATATTAAAGGTGATTTGGTATACATCTCTGACGAGGATCTTGACGTATCGGGCGGAGCTCTCATTGACGGAGCAACTGTTAAAAAAGTCCTCCCCGAGCAAGCTCAAGCGCGCAAAGGAAAAGAAGACGGTAAGAAGGCGTTCTTGGGGCTTGTTGGATTTGGGACAATATTCTGGCTCGTGAATATGTTCCTTTTCGGAGCACTACTTTTAGGTTTTGCCCCCCGCTACACTTCCAATGTGATTGAAGCTGTGAGAACAAGATTTTGGTTTAGTCTTCTTGTAGGTTTTGTATTTTCTGTTGCAACTCCAATTGTGATCGTCATTCTTCTTGTAACTGTTTTTGGAATTCCGCTCGCGCTCCTTGCGATTGTCGTGTACTTTATTCTTATGATGTACGGAAAAATTATGTTCGCTCTATTCCTTGGAACCAAATTGCAGAAATACATGACCTTTGCACAAAACAAATATCTCGTTCTTCTGATCGGACTTATTGCTTACTCAATTTTGAGCTGGATTCCGTTATTCGGGTGGATTATTGGAACGATTGGTTCTCTTGCCGGACTCGGGGCTCTTGTTATGGCGAAAAAAGATACGTACAACCAGATGAGAGCAAAAAAAATCTTATAGCAACGTTGCCCCACTCAGATCCATAGACATACGACGTGAAGTCTCAAGAAA
>CAZBEA010000016.1:0-17402 GCA_964490835.1 uncultured Gammaproteobacteria bacterium | reverse complement strand
ATCAGACCAGTTGCAAATACTCTCGCAATGGATCAAACTATCACAAGAACAGGTTACCCTCCAACCCGGCGAACGGACTGAAATCGAATACTTTGTCGAATTACCGCCAAACCTTCTCCCCGGTGGCTATTACGCAACTATTTTATACCAAACAGCAACCCCCAATGAGCAGGCCCAAGCCAAAGTCAAAACTCAACTCGGGACACTTCTCTATCTCACAGTCGAGGGTGACTTTCTGAAAGATGCCTACCTAAAATCCTTTGATTTACCGTCTTTCCAAGAATACGGACCGGTCAATCCAAGGTTCGAGATCCAAAATGTAGGCTCAATCCATATCAAACCAAAAGTTACTCTTCGAATCAACTCATTTAATAGGGATGAGGTCAAAGTAACCTTACCCGAGCGCAATATATTTCCGGGAAGTGCCTTAGAGTACGAGTCCCCGTATGGTAAAAAACACATGATAGGAATGTACACGATCGATCTTGAAGCGGTGTACGGTGAGCGAGATATCCATAAAATTACATTCCAAAAGACGGTACTTGTATTCCCGTGGAAGCTCGCACTATTCCTTCTTTTTGTTATCAATGGTGTAGCATTTGCAGCAGCAGGTGTTATTCATTATTTCAAACATAAAGATCCGTCCGAGTTCCCATCAAACGGACCACCTCATAGCTTTCCGACACCGCGAAGCTAAGTATTAGTTCATCAAAGTCTCTTCTTGAGGATAAATTCCGGATATGTTCTCTTTCTGTACGTGATGCAGAAGCGGGAGTATAAATCGTACAGTTGTACCCCTACCTTCATCAGATTCGATCCAGATCCGCCCATGATGCGCGTCAACGATTTGTTTGGCGATATAGAGACCAAGTCCTGTTCCACCCTTTTGAAGAGGGTTATGAACTTGACTGTATCGTGCAAAGAGCGAGGGAATTTTTTCAGTCGGTACCCCAATTCCGTTGTCGCTGACTACTACCTCAACCCCGGAACCAGAAACTTGCGATGTCACGCTGATTTCCCCCCCCTCGTGAACAAATTTGATCGCATTTGAGAGAAGATTCGTTAGAACCTGCTGAATTCGCTCCTTATCAAAGTAGAAGGTGCCTAAGCTCTTATCAAGCTTATTTGTAACCGTTATGTGTTTTTCTTCTGCCAGAGAGCTGAGAAGGTCAATTTCGTTCAAAATAACCGCATTCAAATCCTCTTCATGGAGACTGATTGCAAACCTCCCAGACTCGATTTTGGCGGCATCGAGGAAGTTGGAGATATCACGGAGCATTCGCTCGGTTGAAATAGTAATTCTATGCATCATGCGTGCTTTTTCTTCTTCGGATAATGTACCCCTCTCCAGGAGCGCGGCAGCACCTTTGATCGAGGTGAGAGGAGCCCTGAGTTCGTGAACCATTACGTTCATTGACTGTTCACGGAGCGTCGCCAACTCGCGTTCGGAAGTAATATCCTGCATTGTGATCGAAACACCGATAATTTTATCGGTGAGAGAATAGTGAACCGGCCTGATGGATAATTTTAGGTGTTTGTCTTTAACTGCGATATCATTCTTAACAATTTCCGCTTTCTTAGCCAATACCTCGCTGATCATATCAATTATTGATACATACGAATTGAGCGTGTCGATCACATTGTCGGTGGTAGGTGATAGCGGAAGATCAAGATACTCAAGTGCGGATTTATTGATGCTGGTGAGCGCTATTCCATCTTTTTGAAACAAAAACAATATTGCCCCGGCTGACAAATTCATGATAAGAGAGTCTGTCTTCACTCGCTCCATATCCATTAATTGATCCATTTTCTCGAGTGATCCGATCGATTGGTTCACAATGCGATTGAGCATAACCGAATCTTCCTCGGAATACGCATGCTCAATATGAGACGAAACTGCGATGATCCCGACAAACTGTTCCTTCAGAATAAGTGGAACGGTTATAAAAGACTGCGGAAGAACTACCGAGGATAACGTATTCGTTGAGAGTTGCGTTGCGTCCGATTTTGTTTCATCGACCTTAATTTCTTTCGTATGGGGATCGATATTGTGAATTGCAGTTAGGATTTTTCTTTGAAGCTCGTTGTAGTAGTGGTCTGATGCTGGAAGACGCGTGAATGTGTGAAGATGGATTTTCGAAGGATCGATAATGGCATAAGAGACTGTAGTTACATCCACCACACGTTCGACTGAAGTCGCGATCATTTCTGCAATATCAAAAATACTCATCGAAGTTCCGATCTTTTCCTGGAGTGAAGCCAGCACCTCAAGCTGGTAGGCGTGACGCGATAGTTCTTTGTTATGAAGTAGTAGCTTTTTCTTGGTCTTTTCTTCGCGATAAGAGAAAATGATCGCAAGGACAGCACAAACAATTCCAAAACCAACAGATACAACAACTAACATATATTTAGAGTATCATAGACTGCTTCGTGCTTTCCAGAAGTTAGGAGTTGTATTGTTTTATGATATCATTCAGCTTTTGGACTGAACCTTGAGGCGGATCTTGCAAGTTATTTGATGGACCTGCTTGAGTATCTTCTGCTGAAGTTCTGGTGCCCAAAGATTCAAGTGCTTTTTGTATCGCGTCGCTTCCACTGTGCTGAAACGGTTCCTCAGGATTAAGAGCCACAAGCTCGTCTTTTGAAGATTGTGGAATAACATTTGAAACACCTATCTTTTTCTCCTCGGTAGATACCTCAATTGGCTTGGGTGCGTCTTCCTTAGGCTCATGAATCGGTGAGTCAATTTCAAACAATAGACCCTTGACTATCTCGTGAGAAAAATCCAGAAAAACATTTACCACCTGATTCAACATCTGCTCGTCATCACGAGCAAGGTTAATAAGCCTTCCTTGATCGTCAACTTGAATTTCGGGTATCCCCAAAAGAATTTTTTTAACCTTGGAAGGACCAAGAATTGTGTTTTGTTTTTGAATTATAGCCTCGATTTGTGACCTATGCATGGGTTGATCAGCGAGAAAGAATCGTTTTAACTTTCTCGACCAAATCGTCCGGGGTGATCTGATATTTCAAAATGTAGTCTACCGCACCACCATTCAAAGCGCCTTTTATCATGTCGTCGTGGCCGAAGTTTGAGAGCATCGTAACGGGAACATTTTTTGTCTTCTCATCACTCTTTAAAATTTTTAAAATTTCATTTCCCGATAGGTCAGGCAACATCTGGTCAAGTATAAAAAGGTCGTACTTCCCTTCTTTTGCGTGGGTTAGCCCGTCACGGGCATCATTCGCATAATCGACATCGTACCCGCCCTGTGTGAGTGCAATTTTAAAAACCTCAATTATGTCCAATTCATCATCGACAATTAAAATCTTAGCCATACTTATTCCAGGCTAACAAGAACAGGGGAAAAAATCAATCGGTAATCAGTTCTGTTCTCCTAAATTCAGAATTCATGCTTGGAAGTCCCTGATCGGTTGGGAATAAGGCAGGCTCGTATCCTTTGCGATTGATCGGTCTCCCCGCTTTGCGTTCGTTCTCGTCCGCTTTGTCCGGATGTTCAAAGTTAAATCTCTCAACCATTTCATCTATCTCTTGCCAATTACGATCTATTCCACCTTGAACCCTTTCTCTCCATTCTTCGGCCTGACGCATCTTATCCATATCACCATGAGATTCTACAATCATTCTTCTATAAACATCAGATACATACGGCATGTAGTGGGTTGGAGGCATAGGACACTTCACTTCACAACAAAGTCTTTCGATTGCATCCGCAGAATCAGGAATAAAAGCGATACCCTCGGAAAAATGTTTTTCACTCGTATCTTTTTCCGCTCTCGCGTGGATTTCTTCAAGCTCTTCTCTTGTTCTGTTTGATTCTGCCACGATACCAAGCTCATTATGTGGATTCACCAAGTCTGTTCCAAAAGCCACAAGTAACACATTACTGATATCCGATCGTATTTCACCCGTTTCCTGTTGCATTCTTTCCAATATATAGTCTTCAATATCTCCATTTTTTAAATTCATCAAAGGAATACCAAAAAATGTATCTGATCCGACTCCGGCTTCTTGTCTTGCTTCAAGATTGGCCATAGCTCGTGCCTTCCCGGACGTTATAACTTCGGGCTTGCCCGGAGGAGTAAGCCTACTTCGTGAAGTATCCCAAATACCCGCTGCGAATGCTCCCGGGAGACCCCCTTCCTCTTTTTTACCTCTGTAAGTTCCATTGTTTTCGAACCTTCTTCCCAAACCATACCACCCGGGAAGTCTAAGAGCGAGTGCAACACCGCATGGATTTGCGTACTCGATAAGTCCCGTTTCAACGTCACGTGGAGTACGGATAAACCTGTAGAACGCAAAAGGAACTTTCCTGATGTCTGCGAGCATTCTTTCGGTGTTTGTCTGGGGATCATGAATAAATTGAGGATTAACAATACCGACTTTTTCTGAAGATGCGTATTCCCTCATAAATACAGCGTGCTGCTCGGGTGTCAAGAGTATTCCTTCTTCTAACTGCGCTTTTCTTAGATTTTCTTGGTATTCTTGAATTTGTTGGTCGGAAAACCCAAAAGTATCCTGCATTACTTTTATTCTTAATTGCTCGGCGCGAGTATCTCCGGAGATTTCAATAGCTTTATTAATTGCTGCAGGAATTTCTTTTGTTGCGATCCAATCAGCAATTTTATCATCGAGGCCTTGAGCTCTAAACAGCTCATTTGGAGCAGGCCTGGCAAGAACATCTCTGGTCTGAAATTCAATTCCGCCTGGGGTTTTTGCAATGTAATTTATCTCAAAAGCTCTAGTGCGAAACGGTACTTCTGCTCCAAGTACACGAGGTTCACCAAAATCAGCTTCAGTCATAACCGTATTATACTATATCGATCTCTCTCCGATAATTATTCATGGAACTATATATCTAATACTCCCCTCCTCGTCAGTTCTTCGAACTTGAATTTGATTGTTCTCTAACAAATCTACTATCTCTTTTGTCGGATGGCCATAGCGATTGTTTTTCCCTGCAGAAATGATTGCTATTTGTGGGTGGAAATTCCTAAAACTCTCCTCATTCAGTCCCGTCTTTGAACCATGATGCGGCACTTTTAGGACTTCAATTTCCTTTCCAAGTCGGCCGAGAATCGGATTCAATACTTCATACGATGCATCACCGGTAAAAAGAACATCGTAACCGTTATACGATAGTGTTTGGATGAGTGATGAATCATTTTCTTCGATAAAACCGGTTTCATCCGGTGCTTCTAATGTGTTGATCATTACACCATCTTCTATCTTATAACTATCACCTTCGTTGAGATCATCTATAGAGATATCTTTAGATTTAATTAGTGTCATATAATGTTGTACATCTTCTCTTTGAGTTGATTCCGTCGGTATTGCTATACGCTTTATATGGTACCGTTTTAAAATATCGACGATTCCTGAGACGTGATCCATATTAAAGTGAGAAAGTATCACAAGATCGAGATTTTTATCCCAAAAAGGTACATGTGAGGATATGCATTTCAAGATTGATGATCCGGGGCCCGTATCAATTATGATTTTCTGCCCTTTCGGAGTTCTGATAAATGCCCCGTCTCCCTGCCCAACATCACAAAAGACGATGATAAGCTTGTCTTTTAGTTTTACTTCGCGGATCATTTCGTACCCGACGAATAATAACAGCACCATGAGCATAACCAGACTTCCCTTTTTCATTTTCTGAATCGGATTAAGAATGCAATAAGAGTCAGATAGTATCCCAATATAAAAACCGGCGATATATTTCCGGTCAATTGGTACTCGGGAAGCCACTCGGAGAATATGTGTGCCACGAACAGTATGTAGTGAAGAAAGGGGTACGTAACCCAAAAGATGGGAACCGCGAAAAATGGAAGAACAAGACTTATGATCGCGCCAATTCCCCCAAGAACCGTAAGGATAGGTATAGTCCAGAGCACAAATGCATTTATGAATACTGCAAACGGTGTGAAGGTGTTGAAATGATACAAAAGAAGCGGAACAAGCGCTGTATAAGCCGCAAGTGTAACGGATATATCTTTTGTGATGAGATTTTTGGAGAAAAAAGGAACCCTTTGGAGCATCGGTTGGAGAAGAAGAATACCAAGTGTTGCGCCAAAAGATAATTGAAATCCAATGTCGGATACTATGGATGGGTTGATCAAAATAAGGAGCATGCCGGTTAAAACGAGGCTAAATAAAGCATATGTCTGCCTCCCAAGATATAATCCAAGATACGAAATACCGCCCATAACTGCAGCTCTCTGAATCGAAGGTGAGAACCCGGCAAGAAGAGCGTACATACTAATTCCAAGAATTGAAATGGGTATAGCCCGGCGTAACCCTACAAGGGGAACACATGTGAAATAGAACAGTCCGCCAACGATCGTAATGTTAGTTCCCGAAGCGGCAACTATATGCATAAGACCGGTTTGGGAAAATGTATCGCTTGTTTTTTTATCAAATCCACTATCGTCTCCCAATACAATTCCTATGAGTAGGTCAGATTCGGGCGATGGTAAAGCCTGTTTTATATTATCTACGATCGTGTTTCTTAAGCCTGAAAGGAACGTAATAAATACATTTTTGCTTTCTACTCTCAAAACCCTAGCCTCTGATACTTCCCAGTATTCAATCAACTTCCCCTGAGACGTAAATTCTCTGCGTTCCGCAACGCCTTGAACCCTTATCCTGTCCCCATAGGAATACAGTGGGACAAGATCCAGAGACAGCCTGAGTCCTTGAAAGTGAAAAACCTGTCTTCCGGAATGGATTTCGGGGCTTTCAAGGATATGGCCTTCCAGGTCAATGCGTTGTCCATTCTTATAGGAGAGTTCATCATATGTGAGAAGGCGTCCAATCAAGATACAAAATAGGATCAATACGAACCATAGGAATTTCATTTAGTAGACGCTGACGAGGTCTTTAATTTTGTCGTATGTCTTCTGCCCAACCACTTTTTTACTCACAAGCTCAGCAATATCTTGGTATGGCCTCCCGTCAATAATTTTACCGGCAGTTACCATACCGATTGCGGGCAATGTGTCCAGCTCGGATTCGGAAGCTGAATTGATATTAATAAGACCTGTTACGGTTGATACGCCGGCTACTGCAACACCAACCTCTTGGTTTTCTTTCGGAATATAGAGTTTGGTACCGTCTTTTAGCTTTTGAGCGAGATTGAGATATTGGGAGATGTAATCCCTGTCAGCCTCCTGATCAAACCCTCCAGCCATGACGAGTGCGTCCTGGACCCGAGCTCCCTCCTCAAGCTCGTACATTCCGGGAGCAACCACGGCCCCACTCACGTCAACGAGAATTTTGGATCCGATCTCTTTTGTCATCTCAGGATCGGCCTTTACCAGCTCTATCGAAGAATTACCCTCAGGCCTATAAAAGAGACCATACCCGACCATTACAATGCCCACAATCAAAAGAGCCAAAAACAAACCATTTTTCTTAACGAATGGGAGAATGAGTTCTTGAATTTGGCCAATATTATCCGGCATATCACCATCCTGCCAAATTGCTATCTAATACCCTTATACTACAAAGTTAATTATTTTTCCAGGAACGTAGATCGTTTTCTTGATATTGCCTCCCGAATTTATAAAGTTTGTAATTTTTTCGTCTTTGAGCGCAAGAGACTTTACCTTCTCTTCATCCTTTACCTCCGAATGAGAAATTGTAATCACGGCTCTTGTTTTACCATTCACTTGAACTGCGATGTGTATGTTCTCCTCTACAATCTTTGATTCGTCAAAGGTTGGCCACTCGGACAAATGGATTGACTTATCAGATCTTGTCAAATACTCGTACATTTCGTCAGCCATATGGGGAGCAAAAGGTGCTATCATCTTTGTAAAAGTTACGGCCTCTTGATGCGACGGTTCACCTCTTCCATCACGAATTTTATCCTGCAGAAAATTAGCCCATTCCATAAGTGAAGCTATTGCGGTGTTGTATGAGAGTGAATTGAGATCTTCTGATACCTTTTTAATCGTTTTGTTCAACATATATTCCCTGTCTCCTGACAGCACCTCATTTTGGGATTTTAGCGTGAAATCTGATCCAAATAATTTCCACACGCGTTTCACAAACCTATTCATGCCCTCAATTCCACTGTCACGGAAATCTCCTCCGTCTGAAAATGGCCCAAGGAACATCAGATAAAGCCTTAGCGTATCGGCTCCATATTTTGCAATGTATTCATCGGGAACCACCACATTCCCTTTCGATTTGCTCATTTTCGCACCATCTTTGATGATGAGCCCGTGCGCAAAAAAGCGAGCGAACGGCTCTTCAAAATCAATCATACCCAAATCCTTCAAGAACATAGTCACAAATCTTGAGTAGAGAAGATGCAAGACGCTATGCTCCGCGCCTCCGATATACGAGTGTACGGGCAGCCATTTTTTAACCCGATCAGAATCAAACGCAACTTCGGATTTGTCAGTCGATACGTACCTCAAAAAATACCAGGCGCTGTCAAGAAAAGTATCCGATACGTCTGTCTCCCTTCGAGCAGCTGCGCCGCATTCCGGGCAAGCAACTTTATAAAATTCCGGATGAGAGGCAAGAGGCGCCTTGCCCGTACCCATCGGCTTCCAATCTTCAACATCCGGAAGCATAACAGGTAAGTTCTCTTCGGATTCCGAGTACCACCCGGGCATGTCTTTGAGCTGACCTCTTCCCTCTTTTTGGCATGAATCGCAAAATATCATGGGTATCGGTGGACCCCAATAGCGCTGTCTTGAAATCAACCAATCCCGAAGATGATATTGAGCTGTCTTTTTACCAATACCCCTGTTTTCCATATCTACCAACACGCGACTCATCTCATGTGGCATCTTCCATCCATTCCAGTTCCCCGAGTTAATCAACTCACCTGAACCAATATAAGGTTCTTTATCTACTCCATTTTTGCTTTGAATAACCTCTACTATAGGCAAGTTATATTTCTTCGCAAATTCATAATCCCTGGTATCATGGGCAGGAACTGCCATGATCGCACCCGTGCCATACCCCATAAGTACGTAATCTGCAATCCAAATGGGAATTCTGTTGCCGTTGAGTGGATTTTGAGCGTAAAGTCCCGAAAATATCCCTGTTTTTTCTTTTTCTGCGTTAGTACGATCTTGATCGGTTTTTTTTCCGGCTTCTTGTATGTAATCTACAACTTCTTTTGTTTTTATTGTCTTAACCAATCGGTGCTCAGGAGAAACAACCATGAAGGTAGCACCATACAAGGTATCGGGACGGGTTGTGAATACTTTAACTGATGGAATTACAGCATCCAATACCGTGGGTTCTACCTCAGCGTCGAAGTGTTCTTTTTCTGCACGCACTACACTCAAATCCGCCTCAAGCATATCAGCAACGGTTTTTGCCTGTGAATATGGAACGGCAGTATCACCGGAATCATGTAAGACGGTAATAAGCGGCGCATTTGATTTTATAGCTTCACTGTCAAATTCCCATTTGAACGTATCCTTGAACGGGCGATCATGATCAAGAAATATTGGCTTGGAGAATGTTCCGGAAAGTACAAGGCTTCGGATTGGGGTTTTCAGCTTTTCGACCACTTTCATTGCAACAACCGAGCCCAATGAATGCCCATATATAATAGTATTCTCGTCGATTTTTGTATGTTTCAAAACATATTCAACCTGCTCGTCTTCGCACGGATTTTCAGAATTCGGCAAATGAGGAACCTCTACCGTATGGCCTTTTTTTTCAAGCTCTATTTGTAACCACGGAAAGAAATTACGCTCAGGCGAACCCGTGAATCCGTGAAGCAGAATAACGTGATATTTCTCGTCTATATCAAAATTCAACTCTGCTCCTTCACTCTTTCCAATCCAATTACGTTGTGCGATTTTTACTTTTTCAGTCCAATTAAGGCTGTCTATATTTGACAAGAGCCTATCTGCATATTGTGTTATCCTAAAAAACCATTGCTCAAGTGCCCTTTTTTCAACTACAGAAGAGCATCGTTCACATTTTCCTTGTATGACCTGTTCGTCTGAAAGAACAGTTTTACATGAGGGACACCAATTTACTTCAGCTTTTTTTCTATAAGCTAGACCATTTTTAAACATTTGGATAAAAAGCCATTGGGTCCATTTATAATATTCTGGATTATAAGTCTCCACAGTTCTATTCCAATCAAATCCATTCCCTATTGACCGAAGCTGTCTATAAAAATTATTTTCTGCATGAGTCGCTTGCTCTTTTGGATGGCGTCCTACTTTAAGCGCATAATTTTCAGAGTGAATCCCAAATCCATCGAGCCCAATCGGCTCCAGCACGTCCAGACCGTGCATCCTCATAAAACGCCCAAAAACGTCAGTTCCGGTGAAAGCGTACATATTCCCTACGTGAAGACCTTCAGCTGAGGGGTACGGAAACATCATTAAGTTATAGTAGGGCTTCTCCGCGGTGTCCAGATTTGGAGAGTACACTTTTGCCTGCTCCCATTTCTGTTGCCACTTTTTCTCGATTGCACCGTGATCGTATTTAGTATCCATATAATTGCTTTGGTTATTGTATCAGATAGGGTTTCATCTTCCAATGACAACCCACGACAGTCACAGGCTTTGCTTTTCCAAAAACGAACTCCTCAACAACTATGTAATGATGAACTGCGTTTCACGGTGGACCCGGGATGGACTATTAACAATTCATTACTACAAGACATCAATAAAATCGATTTTATAGACTTAAACCGATCAAATACTATCAATAATTCTGTATTTTTCGAAGCTAATCCCTTATAGTATTTGCAGTCTCCACCGGTCTTTGTTCTTTTAATTCCATATTAAATCCATTTTATTAGTTTGGCCCGTTATTATTGAAAAAAAATGCGTTCTGAATTAATAGCGTTGGAGTGAGAAAAGTGCTAAATTTTTTAGATTTTCTAATTATTTTCGTTCTTACAAAATTGAGTTTTTTTTCGATCTTTTTTCGACACGAACAATGCTAATATTTATCAAAACTTTTCATACAACTACCCTTTTACGGTAATAAATTATCAAAATTGTGTATCAGTTATTTATTTTGGTTTGATACTGGTATAATATTCTTGTGAAAATAGTCAAAGAAACAATTACAATTCTTTTCTCTGTTTTAATAGTTCTCACCGTAATTCATACCGATGCCTCTTTATACATTACTCAAATATTAGCCTTTATCATTTTGGTCTCAATAATAGTACTTTTAATCAAAAAGAGAATGAAAAAAGAAATTCTTTCAGGCTCACTTATTGAGGTCTTTGGTATAACAACATCAATATTTCTTACTATTTTCCTAACAGACTCGACCAACTCCCCCCTCTTCTTCCTTCTCTATTTTCTTTTATTTGGAATTGCATTCCTCATGGAGCCACACGCTGTATTTATCTTTCTAGCAGGAATATTGGTCCTATTTGTACCTGAAATGTTACCTGGAATAGATATAACCGAGCTTGCAAGAATGGGAGGCCTGCTTCTCATATCTCCAATTGCTTATTTTTTTGGAAGAGAGTTTCAACGAAGAGAAAAACTTGAAAAAGAAGTAGAAGACACGACAGAAAAAATTATCGAAGAAGCAGAAGCGGTGAAAAATTCAGAAAAACTAGAAGATGAAATTGATGGAGAAATTGATGAAATAATCGAAAGTGCTTCCGAGCTCAAGAAAACTGCCCAAGATGAATAAAAAAATACGTAGCAAAATCATAATAAATCTGCTAATGATTTTAAGCATCATTTTTGTCCCGTCAACACAGGCTCAATCAGAAATGAAGAATGATAGCTATCGCATACAACTCGGGAGCTTCAATGTAAGCTCCGGTAAACCGACAAACTCAAATTATAAGATAGGATTTACGGTGGGAAACACTGCTGCGGGACTCGATGTAGGAGCAAATTATAAAGTAAAGTCAGGTTTTCAATATATTCACCCCATCGATCAGTTTGTTTTTTCATTGAGTTCATTATTTATTGATTTTGGCGTAATTAACCCTGGTGAACCTATAACTCGAACAAATACTCTAACAGTTACCAACAGAACTGCTCATGGGTATCAAGTAACCGCGCTCGAAAACTCAGAAATGAAGCTGAAAAACTCCGACATCGTGATACCTGACACAACCTGCGATTCTGGAAGTTGTTCTGAAACATCGGCAGCCACCTGGTCCAATCCTCTAACCTTTGGGTTCGGTTATCGCTGTGACGACCTATCCGGTAGTGATTGTGATTCAGGTTTTTCAACTTCTAGTTATTTCAAACAGTTTTCCAATGCAAGTAAAGGAGAGTCACCAGCGGTGGTGATGTCCGGAGCAGATAGTGGTGTCGACAAACAAGTCCAAATAACTTATAAGGTGAACATTTCAAATACACAACCTGCCGGCGAATACCTAAATACTATTACATATATTGCGACACCGTTTTATTAAAATATTTAGCAATAAAAAACTTCTCCTGTTACATTTTTTATACTCTAAGATGTGAGTGTATTATAGTAATTTAACTTTTTACATTTATCTTGTCAAATCAATCCAAAGTTCATTATTAGATCGTTATCAACCTATGATTAAGGATGACAAAAGAGGCAATTTGAATGTACATTAAGACATGATATACTTTGATCCCCAAAAAAATCAATGTATTTTGTCTCATGTTTATGTTCGGATGGCTTTCATTCAGAAAAAGGAATTAACGTATCAAAAAATTTCGAATAATTTGAAGCTATTTTAGATTTTCAATTTTTTTAGTTTTCACGCTATTTGTGACCCGAACTTTTTATTTTTACCATTTTCACAGACATTTTGCCCTAGCGATAAAACCTCCACCCTGCTATTTTGCTCGTTATAAGATATATTTACAGCGATTTTTTGTAGTGTAGAACAAAATCTTTTATTTCTTTTTTTCTCCACGTATAATTAAATATGTGAAGTATTCAGCAATTCTATTATTTCTTACTTTGTTTTTAGCAAGCTGTGAACAAATTCAGGCTCAGGAATTTTCCTTAGGTGTCTACCCCCCGGTAATTCAAGCAACAACTCTTCCCCCCACAGTCATAAAACCGGAAATTTCCCTTTCAAATAAAACCGCTTCTGAACTTGTACTCGGTATAGAACTCAAACCCTTTAGGCCTTCGGGCAAGGGCGATGGGAGTATAACGTACCCGTCTTCCAAATCGCTTCCCGAATACCTCATTTTTCCAAAAGTGAAATTTATTGAGAACGAGGAAGAGCAAAAAAGCATTACGCTTGGCCCGAAGCAAACAAAGAACATTAAGATGCAAATTGATATAGATAGAGACACTCCATTATCAGATTATTATTTCACAGTAATTTTTCTAACACAAAATTCAGACACAGAACAAAAGGAAGATATACAAATCCCTGCAGGAATAGGAACGAATGTTATTCTCAGTATCGGTCAAAATAGAACAAAAAGTATAAAAGTAGAGTTATTCTCTTCCCCCAAAATAATTTCATCAGGACCTATTCCTTTCACTATCCTAGTTAAAAATTCCGGAGAGAACCTAATTACTCCGTCAGGAAACGTTGAGATCCAAAATATGTTTGGTAAAGCAATAGAGAAAGTTCCGATTCTTCCTGAGTATGTACTGGCAGATTCCTCAAGATTTTTAGTTGAAGAAAACTATTCCTCGAGAAGTGCTTCCTTGAAAGAATTTGTTGATACATTAGACAATAAGAATGTACTATTAATCAATAAACATGGCTTATTTGGCAAATATGAGGCAAAAATAAATGGACACATCCTCGAAGACGCAAATATAACCTTCACCTCAAGTCTTGTATTCTATGTCATACCGGTACCCTACATTGCCGCAGTTGCGGTTTGCCTAATCATCACTATAATAATCATACTTCGTTTAAAAAAGAAAAAGAAAAAAATCCAATAGTTGTCATTCTTTATCTCATCCTAGGCTAGCCTCGAACAGCAAAAACGGGAAAATAGTAAAAAATCAATTTCAAAAAAGCCTAATAAATCAATAATAAATCGCAACTCAAAATTCTATCAGAAGAAGACTAAATCTGCCATATTAAGATTTCATTAAAAATATCAATATCTTATAGCTCATCATTTCCCTATCTCTTATGCAAAAAAGTAAACCACGATTATATTGCATAGTAATATATCCCTGTTTTAAAGACTTAGAAAATCTAAAATCTGCGGAAAAAAGCAATAACAGCTTGTTAGATATACTTTGGGTAAAACCCGGCATTGATATATATTGATATATTAAGATAGTATCATTTATTACCGCAAAATACTTTTAAATGAGTATAATCTCCTATAATTAAGGCTGTTTTTATTACCGTGAAAAGTGGGAATTGAATTTAATTGGTTTGTTTATATTGTGATTAGACATTTTACCTATAGGTCTTGACAGATTTTTTATTTTCACGCTAAATAATATATATATAATAATATAAGTATAAATATAATTACATAATTCTTAGATAATTAAGCTCATATTATTATTACCGATATGCAAAACCAATCTGCCCAGGAACTTATCTCTAGTTTTAAAAACTATCTTCTTTCCCAAGCTAAAATTCCTTCCGTCTCCACTCTCAAAAACTACATTGCAGACGTTAAGCAATTTATCACCTGGTATGAGAATACTTACAATACAAAATTCAATTCAGAAATTCTTACCAAAGATTTAATTTCTGAATTTGTAAGCGCTAAGTCTGCCGGAAACGCTTTGTCACAAAGCTCAATTGACAGACACTTATCATCTCTTAGGAAATTCTGCGGTTATATTTCACTGAATTCAACAATTACAAATCCCTTTGAGTCAGCAGACGTAAAGAATCCTGCAAGCGAAGATATTACCGGCTTTAAAAACTTTTTGTCTTCTGCGAATGCATCCGAACTAACAATCAAAAACTATCTTTCCGACGCCAATTCCTTCTTTAAATGGGCAGAGACTTCAAATATAGATCCACATAGCCCCTCTTCTTTCCAGAGCTACACTGAGTATCTCTTTTCTCAGAACCTTTCCCCGAATTCGATTAATAGAAAATTATCCTCTCTTAGGAAGCTTTTTGACTACCGAAGCTCAATTCCAAATTCCCACCACGTACAATCTACTCCTCTCAATAATGAAATAAATGCTGAGCCTGCAAAAATAAATATATCAAAAGATATAAATAATGATCAGAATATAGACGAGGGCTTGAATTTTGATCTGGAAAACCTCGAGGAAGCTAACAACTCAGTAGGAAAGACCAACCCCTTTTCCCGCATCGGCAATTCATTTAAAGGACTTATTGCCGAATCAGGCTCAAAAATAGACCAAATCTCGCCTATTAACCCAATCCCTTCCGTGAAAAAGTCCGGTGAAGATTTTCCACGAGATATTTCACATCTTCCTTTTCACAAAAAAGCATGGCACCACGCACGCCACACTAGACCAAATTGGTACAAAAGATATCATAACCTTCCTTTTGTTAATTACCTCCACTTTGCTGTCCTAATAATATTTGCAGTTATTGTAGGGATTACAATCTTTGAAAATCTTATTGCCAGACCTCAGCAAGAATCGCCTGTACTTGCGGCAGCATCGCCACCTCGGCTTATGTCCTTCCAAGGAAGGCTCACGGATGAGAATGACAACCCTATAACCACCGCAACGTCGGTGAAATTTGCTATTTATAACGTAGAGACAGGTGGAACCGCTCTTTGGGAAGAGACCCAGTCAATCACACCTGACCAGGATGGAATCTTCTCGGTTCTGCTTGGCTCAACGACTTCTATACCCCAATCATTATTCGCAGACAACGCAAGCCTGTATCTGGGGATCACTGTGGCCGGAACCAGCGAGTTAACACCACGACAGCGAATAACTTCTGTCGCATACGCTTTAAATTCAGAGACCCTGCAAGGCCTTCTTCCGATCACCTCATCCGGTGCAGGAACAACGAATGTAATTTTGGCTCTCAATTCTTCGGGAGATTTGGTGATAGGAGGATCCGAAAGTCCTGTTTTCAGAGCTTCAGGGGGAAGTTTCACCATCAGTGGAGAGACTACAATTCTTCAAACCAATTCGGGATCTGATGGGGATGTACAGATTGCACCGGATGGATATGGTTTTATAGATTTACAAAAAGGTATTATCAACTCAACACTCAATTCATCGATTCTTCCGGGCGCCGTAGAATTTAGAGATAACGTAGTTATTTTAGCAACCGATTCAGCCAGAGCGGCATTTATTGTCAATAACAATACGAGCGGCGGGGATATTTTTACTGCCTCTTCCTCCGGCATAACTCAATTTGTTATTGCAAACGACGGGAACGTAGGAATTGGAGTCGCTATTCCAAGTGAGGAGTTGGAAGTAGCCGGAGATATCTATGTCAATGGAGGACAATTAAGACTCGGGAACCTTTCATCGGATCCATCCGCTATTGGAGAGGGTTCTCTCTACTACAACACAACCAGCAATACGGTACTGTTCTACGACGGAGTCTCATGGAATGAAATAGGCTCCTCGAGCACAACTAACAGTCCGTTCTACATTTCTTCTGGAATGATTGTTCCAATTAACTCAACGTTAGATTTTGCAGTTGGCGGAACATCTACCTCCTCTGCTCGATTCGCTGTCTTAAACAGTCTTACCGGGACTCCTACGGCTACCCTTTCTGCGGGAGCAGCGGGAGGTTTATTTATTACAGCAAATGGATCGATAACTACCACAACTGCTCAAACTATATCAATTGGTGGATCTGGAACAGGCAGGATTCGTGTTGCACCGAATGGTGAGACTGAGGATTTCATGGACTTTCTTTCGGACGGAACAAATCTCACTCTTCAGACTACCGATTCATCAAACCTCTCAATTACTCCCGCAGGCACGCTTTCGTTAAATTCGACCGGCGATTTAACGATTGATAGTTCTACCGATGTGATCATCGATGCAGATGGAGGAGATGTGATACTTCGGGATGGTGGAGCTGAATTTGGAAGGTTCATCAATACTTCAACAGATCTGACTATTGACGCTTCAGGAGGAAATATTTTATCCTCAGACGCTCTCAATATCGGGGGAGCAGCTGCAGCTGCCTACAATTTCTTTGCATCAGATACTTCGGGTGCATCGACACCGGAGGGAATCGGTGATCTTTACATCCAAGACGAATTGGAAGTAGATGGAACGATCCGTCTTAATAACCAGACCTACACATTCCCCGCCGGTGCCGGGTCTAATGGATACGCACTTACCACTGATGGGTCGGGTGGTCTTTCATGGACAAATATCGGTGGAACTATCACAAGTTACTGGGAACTCTCAGGAGGCGCTCTCTACCCTGTATATCCTTCTGTAGACTTACTAGTGGGTAGTACAACAACCGCCGGCGCCAAATTCGCCTTTGTCAATGTAGCAGCAGGTACCCCAACAGCCT
>CAZBEA010000015.1:0-18601 GCA_964490835.1 uncultured Gammaproteobacteria bacterium | reverse complement strand
CTTATTAACCAAACTATGTTCTCGACACCTGTTGACCAGTCTCCCGCAGGTGTAAAACCTAGTTTGTAGGCAATGACCGTCCAAACCGTGTTAATAGGAATTGAAACGGGACCCAGCGAGACACCAAGAACAACAGAGAGAAGCAATATTCCGCTAAGTGAGAGCAATAGCACTCGGAACCGTGTATGCCTTTGGTTTTGCTGATTTCTATTTTCTTGATTGAACATAATGAAGTTAAACCTCTCTACCGTACATTTGGCTCGTAATTTGTGTCCGGTTTTTCCTCGCATTTGTACGGTAGAGAAAGTTAAACAAGAAAACTGATTAGGGGAATAGTTCGGGATATAGTGCTTTTGCGAGTGCTTCTATGCCTTCGTCCATTTCCATTCCTGGAAGTATATAAGTCCACGGCAACACAATATACCTTTTCTCACGTATTGCGGTAATACTGGCAAGTTGCGGTAACGACTCGAGGGTCTTAATGCGTTGCTCCGCGCTTTCCCAAGGCGTATCGTCAATCAGGATAAATTCGGGGTCAAGTTCAATTACTTTTTCCCATCCAGCGGCGGGAATCCAATCATCTTCAACATCGCCAAAAATGTTTACCGCTCTAACTGCATTCATCATCTTTGTTGCCATAGCGTATTTTCCAGCCGTGAAAGCAGTATCTGACCCACCACCATAATAAAAACCACGTAAGGGAGTATCAACATTACCAATTTTTGTTTGGACATCAGTAATTTTTCCCCGCATTTGGTTTACAAGTTCAATTGCACGGGCTTCTACGCCAAAGATTCGTCCAATATTTAATATATCCGTGTAAGTACTTTCTAAGCTTTCATCTGGTTGCATACCTACTGCAATACAAGACTCGGTAAGGACATAACTCTTTATTCCCGTGGCGGCTAATTTCTCAGGAGTGACACCACTTTCTTCGGAAAAATTATAGTTCCAAGCACCAAAGACAAAATCTGGATCGAAGTTAAGAATAACTTCTAAAGATGGCGGGGGCCATGTTTCTGTGGAAATTAAAGGGATATTCTCGACCTGTTCTTGATACTCATTCGCTACAGGGACGCCAGATATCCAATAACCAACCATGTTGTCTTCAAGACCTAATGCAAGCATTATTTCTGTCATGTTTGTATCAAATGACAAGGCGCGTTTTGGCGCAGAGTCAAATATGACAGGCTCACCGCAACTTTTCACAGTTACAGGGTAGGCAGATGTGTCGCCTGATGGCGATTCACTACCTGTTGAAGTTGCACAACCCGCTAAAAGGCTAACAAGCACCAACAGTGTCAGGGCAATGGCATAACGGTTATTCATGATATTTTCTCCTTTTCCAAAGTAACCCGATTATAGTTTTTAATACGACTTTCGTGTTCTGTGCTGTTTGGTTAGTTTTGATTGATTTTTTTTCAGTTTTTTTTCACTCCCGCGAACAAGATTTTTCTTGGCTACATCAACATACTTGCTGTAAGTATTGTATAACTCAACCCATTGTTCCGTATTTAGGTCTGACGGCTTTAACCCTGCTAAATTAATATTTTTGACGACAATTGTTCTCTGCCTATTGGTGAAAATTTTTCGAAAAGCGTCAATAATTGTCGGCGACCACTGGTTATAGCCAAATACAACAAAATCGCGAAAATCTTGAAGATTTGCGTTTGATACCAGTGGCGTAGCACGTTTGGCAAAGTGCGTAAAAACAATATTTACATTGGGACGTGGCTCAAAATAATCTCGATTAATTTTTTGTAATATTTCAATTGAGAATTCTACGGAAAGCAATATAGATATTTGCGAATTTTTTTCATGGGGCATACCGATAAATCTGTGCGCGGCTGCTTCTTGCATTATTAGATATATATCGGTTGGCTTTCTGTTTGAAGTTGTTAATTTGGTTACTATGTCAGATGTATAGTTAAAAGGAATGTTTGAGAACACTTTGTAATCTTCATGTGGGAGTTGCCATTTAACAAAGTCTTCTATCACAAGTTGAAAATTGTCGCTGTTAAATTCTGACAATTCTTCTGAAAACTTTCGATCACGCTCGATAGCAATTACCCGTCGGGCTATTTGTACGAGTTCTCGGGTTATTATACCTTTGCCCGGACCAATTTCAATAACCAAATCATCAGAGTTTATATTTGATAATTCGAGAAGTTGGCGCACGAGTTTAGGGTGGCGTATAAAATTCTGAGAATGCTCTATTTTTCTATCAGTTAGCATTTTTGATTATCCTAATGGTTTGTTGGATAAATAATGCACAAAATTTATTGATGAATTTGGCGGAGGGTAGTAGGGTTAGTCATCGCTTGGAAACATGAGGTCGGACATGTGGGGTCGAGAGCCAGAGAAATTTCAGTTGAAACCGACGGATAAAAATATATTAAAAGTCATTATCCCAATTGTCCGTACTTTTCTTATACACGGAGCGAATTACTTGAACAAAGTGTTGAACCAGTCGCTCAATTGTGGATCTTTCATGAACCTTGTCGCTGTATTCAAATTCTATCTCAAGTTGACCATTCTTAATGAAGATTGTAATATCTAGCAAATGATCACGCTTGGGTGATGAACTCCAATTTGACCCAATCACAGGTTGATCAAGATTTCTAAACACTGATGATTGTCCCGATTGACCAACACGACCCATATAATTGAACAGCACTTCAGGCTGGGGCAATGCCTCTAACTTCTTGACGGTATTCATATCATCCGAGGTGTAACGCAAGATGCCATAACTAAAGCCACCATTGGGAGTATTGTTAAGCTGTTCTTTTACTAGCTTCATTACATCCCCAATAGTGTTGGCTCGTTCAATATCCAATAATACTGGATGAAGTTGGGCCAGAAAACCTACTGTATGAGAAAAATCTATCCCGTCCAAGGGTGGCACGCGGCCATTGCCGACAAGCCGAACCAACAAGTTTCTCGTTCCAGACCACCGCGCGAAGACAACGGTCAGTGCTGCCAATAATATTTCAAGGACTTGGTCGTGATGAGCTCTCGACTCATCCAGAAGATACTTGGTCTCAAGTACACTTAGAGATAAGTGTACTGACCTTGCCGAACCACCTATATTATTAATCCTTCCTTCAGGGAAATCTACTGGCAAGGGCTTAGCTTTTGCCCAACGTTCCGATATCCAAAATGCTAATTCCTGTTGAAGTTCTTCTGATTGACAGAATTCATTTAACCTTTCAGTCCACTCCTTAAGTGATGTAGTATTTGGGGCAAATTGTATCGGGGATCCATCTCTGAGTTGTTGCCAAGCTGTTCCTAAATCTCCCATCAGTATGTTCCAAGACACACCATCAAATGCAAGGTGATGGACAATAATTAATAATCGCCCATTTTTTTTAGGGCCTAAATCAAAGTATGCAACCCGTATAATAGGACCATCTGCTAAATTCAGACTCTTCTGGAGTCTTCTCCCCACTCGTACGAGAGCCATGCTTTTCTTCTTCTCCGGCAATCTTGATAAATCTATATAGGAAAAAGGTATGACTCCGCTGAGAGGAGAGATCGACTGTATCCAGCCATTTGCCCCTCTAACAAAGCGAGATCTGAGCGCATCGTGATGCAACAGCAGTTGCTGTAGTACCGGCTCCCACCAAGACTTATTCCAAGGACGTTGAACATCGAACAGAGCGTATGTGTTCAATTGGTTCGGGTCAAAGTATTCTGCTTCTAACAGAAAACTCTGACTTGGTAAAAGAGGCAAAAGACCTGCAACAGGACGCCGTTCAGATTGTAGTGTTGGTCTCACAGAAACTGACATTGCTAATTCAGCAATATTTTGATACAAGAATACCTGCTTCGGAGTTAATTGCAAGCCACCCTTTCTTGCTTTAGAAATCATCTGAATGCTAAGAATTGAATCCCCACCCAAATCAAAGAAGTTATCGTGTATTCCCACCTCCTTCAATCCCAATACCTCGCGCCAAATATCTGCTAACATTTGCTCAACTGGCGTGCGGGGATCTTCAAATTCTTTCTCGCTTGTAAACTCGACATTCTGTCCCATCAACGCTTTCCTGTCAACTTTTCCATTCGGAGTTAGTGGCAGGGCATCTAACACCAAAAAGGCAGAAGGCACCATATATTCAGGTAACCTTTCAATAAGGTAATGCCTCAAATCACCAATTGCGGGATATAAACCCTCTTCCGGAACGAAATAAGCTATCAATTGTTTATCACCGAAATGCCCTTCATGGACCACAATAGTTGCCTCTTTTACTCCTGGATGTTCTGTCAGAGCGGTCTCTATTTCCCCCAGTTCGATGCGGAATCCTCGAATTTTTACTTGGTGGTCATTACGCCCCAGGAATATGATGTTTCCATCTGGCAGAAACCGAACAATATCTCCTGTACGATACATGCGTTCCTTAGTATCTTTAGCATACGGGTTAGGCACAAACTTTTGTAGAGTCAGGCTGGAATCATTGATATAGCCAGGTCCTACACCACGACCCCCTATATAGAGTTCGCCCACTCTTCCAACTGGCAAAACTTGCTGATTCTCATCCAGGATATACACCTGCACATTGAAAATTGGTTTGCCAATCGGTACGCCAGTATCCGAACTCCTTGTCCCGGAACTAATACGGTAAGAAGTACTTATATCAGTGCATTCTGTCGGTCCGTAAGTATTTACGATTTCAGTTCCCTGTGGCGACGCATCAATCCATTCTGAAAGCCTGGAAAGCGAAATAGGCTCACCGCCCAAGAAAACATACCGTAAGGTTTGTTTCATAAGCACACTCTTATCACCGTAAACTACAAGGGGGTAAAAAGCACTCGGAGCGCAGTTTATCCAAGTTATCTTAGACTCGTAGACTATCTGAACGATTTCTTCCGGGTCATAATATTCTAACGGGCGCAAATGCAATTCCCCTCCAATGATCAATGGTGTATAGAGATTCTTTTGCGTCAAATCAAAACTTAGTGAAGATACTATAAGTACATGATCACTAGCATTTAATTGAAAATCTTGTATAAACCAATTTAGGAGGTTAGTGAACCCTTGATGATAAACGCCTGAGCCCTTTGGTCTCCCTGTTGTGCCAGATGTATATATCACATAGATCAAATCGCTATGCATGGTATTGCCAACCGGGTTATTTCCATTCTCCTGCCCTATCTGTGACCAGTGCGCATCCAAAAGAACTACATCGCCCATTTGAGGTGGTAAATTAATATAAAAATGCTCCTGAGTGAGGATGACGGAACATTGGGCATCCTTCAACATAAAATCTATTCGATCCTTTGGGTACATTGGATCAATAGGCACGTATGCGCCTCCTGCTTTAAGTATCCCAAGCAAGCCAACAATCATTTCTAGCGATTGCCCTACGCATATTCCTACTAGAACTCCTGGCGCCACCCCTCTTTTTTGCAAATAATGTGCCAATTGATTTGCCCGCACATTTAGTTCTCGATATGTTAGTTGCTGATTTCCACATACAGCTGCTACTGCATCAGGTGTTCTGTTAACTTGTTCTTCGAATAATTCATGAACACACCTATCTTTAGTATAATCGACATTAGTGTTATTCCATTCTTCCAATTGTTGATGCCGCTGATTTATCGAAAGCAAAGGCAACATCGAGAGAGCATGGGTTGGATTGGCTATTATCCCTTCTAGCATAATTTGAAAATGCGCTGTCCATGTTTCAAATGTAGTCTTATCAAATAAGTCCGAGGCATATTCCCACCAACCACGTAACCCACCAGATGCTGTCTCAACCATAACAAGTGTAACATCGAACTTCGCTACTCCTGGGTTAATTCCTTTAACATCGACTTCCAACTCTGGCAATCTTACCTGACTCTCTAAATCCCTCTGTAATACAAACATCACTTGGAATAATGGAGTATAGCTCATACTCCGTGCCACTTTAAGTTCTTCTACAAGTTTCTCGAATGGTAATTCTTGATGATCATATGCTTCTAAACACACATCTTGTACATGACGAAGTACATCCCGAAATGTTGTATTACCTGCTACATTCACCCGGAGCGCCAAGGTGTTCAAAAAGAAACCAATCAGGCTCTCCAGCTCAACTCGGGACCTGTTAGTAATCGGCGTTCCTATACAAAAGTCTGTTTGTCCGCTATAACGGTATAAGAATACACAAAAAGCCGTAAGGAGTGTTACGAAAAGAGTCACTCCTTCTTGATGACTAAAATCTTTTAATTCTCGACTCAGATTGACAGGAAGGGAAAAACGATGTACAGATCCTTGGTGGCTCTGCACTGGTGGACGCGATCGATCTGTTGGGAGTTCCAAGACTACCGGACATTTCGCTAATCTATCTTTCCAGTATACTAATTGGCGATTTAACTCGGCATCATGCAGGGTATCCCTTTGCCAAAAAGTATAATCAGCAAACTGAATGGGCAACTCCGGCAATGGCAAAGGTGTGTTTTGTAAAAAAGCACCGTATATTGAACTTAATTCGTGAAAGAAAACTCCTAAGGACCATTCATCTGTGATAATGTGGTGCATATTTATTAGTAGAATAAATTCCTTAGTATCTAATTTCCACAAATGCGTACGCAATAGTGGCCCTTCTAATAAGTCAAACGGACGCCGGGCTTCTTCGATTACCAAGCGTTCGCTTTCGATATCGATTGTGTTTGCTGGCAAGTCGCACAAATCCATCTTCATAAGAGGGATTGTTAGTTCTGGATGAATCACTTGATAGAGCTGTTCATCTACAATCTTAAAGGTTGTCCGCAATGCCTCATGACGGTGTACGATTTCGTTAATACTACGTTCCAAAACACCAACATCTAACCTGCCACGAAGGCGTAGCATCAGCGGAACGTTATATACGGGTTTATCCTGCAACAATTGGTCCAAGAACCATAATCGTTCCTGTGCAAAAGAAGCGGGGAATCTTTTTATCTTGTTCGCCTTTTGCTGAAGCAATTTAGCAAGCAATATACGTTTTTCTTGAAACGAAATGTGTGATGTTAATGATTGAGGTCTTTTCATTCGTCACTCTCATCTTCAAAGAACTCGCTCAACATGTCTTCTACTTCTTCATCAGAAAGCGTATTGACTGTTGTTAGCAATCTTTCTGCAGTTCGCGAGATAGGATCAATGCTTGAAAAAGGTTGGCTATTTGCATTCAGTAGCTCAGTTATTGCCTGCGCTAGACCTTCTATTGTCGGTGAATCAAATAAGACCCGCAATGATAGCTCGATTTTGAAAGCCTTGCGGACTCTCGACATTAATTGGGCGGCTATCAATGAGTGCCCGCCCATCTCGAAGAAATTCTCTTGAACGCCTACCTCGTTCAAATGAAGGACATCTGCCCAGATCGCCGCTAAAATTTCTTCCGTAGGATTACGAGGCTTTATGAAAGCAGTGTCCTTTCTCGCAACCCATTTGGGCGTCGGCAATGCGCGGTGATCAAGCTTTCCATTTGGAGTGAGCGGCAGATTCTCCATGAATATAAAGGCTGTCGGCAACATATAATCGGGTAATTTAGCCTTCAAGAACTCGCGGAGTTCGTTCGGAGAAACAGTTTTGGCATTCGGCACAACATATGCTACTAGGTGTTTGTCTCCATCTGCTACCTCGCGCAACACTACCACACAATTCTGTACTGCAGAATGTTGCTGCAATATGGTTTCAATTTCTCCCAACTCGATTCGAAAGCCCCTAATTTTGATTTGCTCATCAATTCTTCCGAGATATTCAAATTCTCCATTTGGTAGGTAACGCGCCAAATCCCCGGATCGATAGAGATATTTTCCAAGCAGTTTGTCAAAAGGATTCGAAATAAATCGTTCTGCTGTTAACTCGGGGCGGTTTAGGTAACCACTAGATACACCGGCACCGCCGATATACATTTCTCCTTGAATCCCTGTTGGAACCGGTTGCTGGTATTGATCCAGAAGATATACCTGCCATCCTGGAATTGGTCTGCCGATCACACTAACTGATGGATTATCTAAATCCTTCAATGTGAGGGGTCGAAAAGTTACATGAACGGTGGTTTCTGTAATACCATACATGTTGACCAGTTGAGGAATCCTATCCCCATTGCGCAAAAACCAAGGCTTTAGATTCCGCACTTCTAGTTTTTCCCCACCTAAAATGATCCAGCGTAGATTTAGTTTCTGACCACTATCTGCTGTATTATCAACCTGAATTAGTTGGTAAAAAGCAGAAGGCGTCTGATTAAGAATTGTAACCTTTCTTTGGCGGAGCAGGTTGTAAAAAGCATCTGGCGAACGACTGACCCAGAATGGAACAATCACTAATTGACCACCATGTAACAATGCGCCCCAGATTTCCCAAACTGAAAAATCGAATGCAAAGGAGTGAAACAACGTCCATATATCATCCTCATTAAACTGGAACCAAGCTTGAGTAGCTGAGAACAGGCTGATAACATTTTGGTGTGTAACTTGCACCCCTTTGGGTTGACCTGTTGAGCCGGAAGTATAGATGACATAAGCCAGGTTGTGTAGTGCGGCTGTTTTGGGTAAATTCTCATATTGCTCAGATTGAACGGCGCTTAAATCCGGATCTAGCGAGATAATATGTGCAGAGCATTGTGGAAGCTTATTCACACACTGAGTTTGAGTGATTATTATTGCTGCCTTTGTATCTTCCAGAATAAATGCGAGGCGATCTTTAGGATAGGATGGATTCAGCGGCACATACGCACCACCGGCTTTAAGAATGCTAAGCAAACCTATGACCATTTCCAGCGAGGGTTCCATACAGACCCCCACCAAAACGTTCGGTCCTACACCCAACTGTTGCAAATGGTGTGCTAACCGGTTGGCAAGAAGGTTCAGATCATTATAAGTTAGACGGTGTTCCTCAAATGTCACTGCATTTGCGCCGGGTGCCCGTAATGCTTGCTCTTCAAATAGCTCATGAATACATTGATTATGCAGATTTTTTAACTGCACCGCGTTCCATTCCGCCAGGAGTTGCTGACGTTCTTCCATCGGCAACATCCACAGGTCTTTCAATTGGCAGCTAGGGTTAGCCAGCATCCCTTCAATTAATGTTTGTAAGTGCAGTAACATACGTTTAATGGTGGTTTCATCGAAAATTTCCGGGTCATAGATTATCTTAATCAACAACTCCGATTCATCAAATCCATAGACCGTGAGTGGATAATTAGGCTTTCGACGCAATTCAAACTCTCGATTATGCCACCTCCCTCCTTGTGATCTAAGTGCACTATGCAATGAAAAGTTTTCGAAGATGACAATATGGTCAAACAAGGGCGTCTCTTTGGGGATTTCGCTCCAGCTATGCACTTGCATCAAGTCAGAGTGAACATGTTTTTGCAGCAAATCATTTTCGTAACGAATGTCTTTTAGCCATTTAAGTAGAATCGCATCTGGTGATATACGAACTCGCATTGGCAGCGTATTGATCAACAAACCCACAATCTTTTCGGATCCTTCAACAGTTTCGCGACGGCAAGAACGCGTGACTCCAAAAACAACATCATCTTGTCGAATGTAACGACTCAGCAACATTGCCCACGCCCCTTGGAGTATAGTATTAAGCGTTAGCTGATTCTGCTGTGCTAGTTTCTTCAGTGCGGTGGTCATTGGATAAGTGAATCGAATATTTTGCTCTTCGAAGTTCTTGAACGAATCAGACTCGTTCTTTGGAATTCTTGAGTTGTTAATCGTAGTTGGCGAAGCAACCCCCCTAAGCCATTGTTGCCAGAATTCCTTTTCGCCTGTCGTGTCACGATATCGAAGCCATGCAAGATAGTCTCGATACGGGACCTCGGTTGCTGAACTGACCTCTTTTTCTTCGAAAAACGCATCATATAAGAGAAATACATCATTGAACAACATAAGCAAGGAACGGCCGTCCAAAATAATATGGTGAAATGTGAAGATAAAGTAATAATGTGAATCTGAAATGCAGCAGAGGTTTAAGCGAATCAAAGGTGGTTCAGCCAAATTGAATCCCATCTGTCGATCAGTGCGAAGAAAGTCTTCCAAGCGAGATTGCCTCTTCTCTGGAAGAGTCGTGCTCCAATCTTGCTGTTTGAATGGCAAAACACAGGATGAGGTAATTTCCTGTTGAAACTCAGTTAAGCCATCCCCGGTAAATGCAGTACGAAGCACGGCGTATTTTTCAAAAACAGCTTGCCAAGCCTGCTCGAATTCTTCTGATCGTATGTGCTCATGTAATGTACAAACAACTTGGATAATATCCACGCCTGAGTGTGGTGCATATAGCGTGTTAAACAGCAATCCTTGTTGCAAAGGTGAGAGTTCGTATTTATTATTAACAGGTGTAATTGACATGTGATGATCCTTTCTGTGAGTTCAAATATTATCCACTACAACCATTCGAAATTCACTTGTAAACTTGTTTCCTGCCTTGTCGATAAGCCAAGTCTGATTGGGATCCGGCAACATTTCTGTTACCTCAATTAATGCCCCTTGTTTGTCCAAATCGTGTGCTAATCGGACTAATTTTGCTAAGCTGTCAATCGAGATTGGACTGACCAAGTCTACAAAGAAGGGTTTATCTTCAGTCGGCGTTTTAACGAAAAGAAATCGGGGCAACCTCTCAATCAAAGCCCATTTGCGGGCTTTGACGAAACGTTCACTTTCGTTTTTCTCAAATGCAAAAGTCATCTCCTTAGGCGCAAATCGCCATGTCTCTCGATTAACAACGAGACGATCGACGCTTATACGGGGAGTATGACGCAGTGGAGGAATGAAATTAAAACGATGAATTATTAACCGAGACAACACATCCCCTAAGAATTCGATGATCTCCAAATTTAGACCACCATCGCGCGTACGCACAATAAGTTCTCCATTTGATTCCTCGACTACTAACGCTCCAGCGAGAAGGGTTTGCGATGAAGATAAGCCACAAGAATCATTGGCAACAACCAGCCGATAATCGGTCGGTTTATAGAAAGCACCTGCCCTGCGAGGACTAATCTGCTCACGGGATGCGACAAGCCACACTTGTGGAAGGGGCAAATCAACCTCCATCGCGTTAATAAGTTCTTCGCTGGCAGGGTGTTGCTGTAGCCAAACTAATGCATTAATAGTATTGGAAGCAACGTGCAATTCACCTAAAACCCAGTGGAAATCTCCTTTCTGGATCGCTTCTAAATCATTGGCTGCAATCATTAAGTCCGGACTATGATAACAAGCTGCTTTCCAACCCGGACGAGGTGCTTTAAACAATCCTAGCACTTCCTTGCTAATCTCTTGTGATGTGTAACACACATGGTGCTGCCCTGCTGTGAATTTGAAGATGGTCAACCAACGTTTCTGTAATTCGTGTTCCAAGGCGTCTAGAATTCGAGTATCTCCATCAAACAGGAATGATTGTAACTGTATCCATATTGATGCAAAATCAATTACCTCTGTCCCTGCACTCTTAACAAGATCAGTATATATCTGTTTTAGTACTTTTCGATAAATGGCTGCTGCTTTGAATGAAAACCAACGGGCACTTGCAAGTAGGAGAACGAGTGGTGGTCCCAAAGAACCGATCAGATTGGGACCAATATTAAGGGTTACATCTCTGCGGCAATCTTCATATAATAATGTTCTGCCCGCATAGGCTTGTCCTGGCTTCCGGGTGGAGGCCGTACCTGTAAGATTGGTAAATGTTTCTTCCAACTCCGAAAAAGCAAGATCAAGCTTTCCTACATCGCTTCTGGATCGAGCAATGGCATCACGTTTTACTTCAATTTCGTTTAGCGTTTCCAAGCTTCGCTTGCGAAGAAACTCATTTTCAATTTTTTCCAGTTGCCTTCTCAATGCCTGTTCGGGATACACATTTTCTGACGAAACCTCTAATGTCCACGCTATCCGGTGCATAGATTTGAGAGATTTGAGGATCTCATACACATCCTGTTCCGTGGTCAACCCGCTGTTGGGTTCTCTGCACAACATGACAGCAATCTGTTTTGCGGTAAGTTCGCCATCGCACTTGCTTAATATGAGGGCTTCAGCAGGTGACAGCTTAGTTGATATAGAATGAGGTACATACAGACGCAAGCCAGTTACATCAAGTAAGGGTAGACGACGCGGTGAACACCACGGCAATATTCCTTCGTCCTGTGAAAGCGCTTGAGCTAAAGTGTCAATTCCCCATAATTCAAAATATATGTTGCGTTCAGCGAGTAAATTCTGACCAACCTGAAGACTGATTGAAGTTTCTTGATCTGACAAGTGAGCCCAACCGACTGGGCCAAAAAAGCCGATCGTATCATTCTTCATGCAATAGCGTTGCAAATATAATGCAATCCTTGCTATGCGCTTTCGTTGCCTAGATGAACGTTGACTCAGATCCAAAGGATCTTTTAGAAATGGCAAAATCTCGTTGTGGAGAACCTTACGATTCTGCCAAAGTATCGCCTCTTGGAATGAAGCAGTATTAGCAATTCTCCGAATTGCTTGCATTTTTTGGATTACCACATCTTGAAATGCATCTTGAAATTCTGCTTTAAGCTCATTAACCCGATTGCTGACACTACAAAAACGAGCAGCGACTTCCTCTGCCAATTTAACTGTCTCAATTTGAGTGTCACCGATTTTCAGTTGGCGAATAGTTTTCTTGATATGAGCACGTTCGAGAGGATCGCTGACTTCAGGTAGTTTATGCCATAGAAGTTGTACTACTGTGTCAAGCTCCTTTCTAGCGATTGATTCTTGTTCTATATATTGATCGGCAAGATTAGCACAGTGCGTGTCAGCAAGAGATAGCACATGCGATGTGGGAAATCCTGCGCTTCGCAATACAATCCAGCGCCACAGGTACCAATCAGTATTTCCAAGTGCACTCAAATGCTTTGGGATTTCTGCGCTTTTCATCAGCCAATCAAGTTCCTTTTGTTGGTTAATCTTTTACACGTATTTACATCAATTCAAAATTTCCTGATCTTCGTAAAGCTGTTAAACGGTAATGGAAGGTTATCCAGGCGGCTGCCCCATAGATAAAAGCGATAATGATCTCGGAACCGATCAAGTGAAGGATGCTGGCATAGGAAGCGCCATCCATGACAGCGCGAACTGCTAATAGTCCATTTGTTAGCGGAACAAATCGGCTCATAACTCGGATGATATCCGGCAAAGCACTAATCGGAAAATTAATCCCGCATACAATCATCATGGTATAGGCGACCACATTGTCCAGCATCTCCACCCAGCGAGTCGTGAACGCTGCAGAACCGATTAGCCAACCAAACGTACCCACAGATACAATGGTCATGAATATGAGTGGAATTGCCCGTAAGAAATTGAGCCAAGAAATATCCGGTACCGAGGTAGGAATAAATACGACGAAAATGACCATGCCAATGGAGAATACAGTTGTATATTGAGCGGCACTCAACCCTAACATGGAAACCAGCCAGTTCCCGGGAGCAGCGACTTTGAAAATTAAGGTTCCATTCCATTTGTCATTCTCGATGATGCCGGACATATATAGCATGGCATATAATGCAGATATGTGAATTGCATTTCCGATCAAGGCAAATCGCGCTTGGTCGTAACCGCCTGCTGCATTAGCAAGGTAAAAAAAGAAAAGCGCTTGAGCTAGTCCTCGAGGAAATTGCACCAGAAAAAGAATCCAAATCTGAAGATCCGCAAGGTATAAAGCCCATGACAGTCTTGAGATTCGGGCAAGTTGGCGCAGTGCGGACATCACCAGACCTCCAGATTGCCTACTTCTCGTACGCGGTATTCAATAACTTGGAACAGGCCGCGGGCAATAAATAGATAGACAATAGAAAGCCCGATTAGCCACGCAAAATTCTCCAATAACCCGAATCCCGAGCCAGTGGCAGCTTGGTTTAGAGATATATTTCCCCACATCGGCGCAAGAATGATGGAAAATGGACGCGTCCACAGGGGAAGCAGTGTAAGCGGCACGGTCAGTCCAGAAAGTAGATAGATGGGATAATTCGCTACTTGAATGACCATTTGGGAGTGGCGAGTCAGTACAAAGAACGATCCCAGAATCATTCCCAAGCAGGACAGCGCGAAGACTGCAAGCAGCAAACTTGTAAAAAAACCAAGTGGATTAAGGATGTCCAGATCCAGTCCAAAGATGAGGTGGCCCGTTAAAAAGGATACACCGATCGCTAGGATTGAAGTGAAGGCATTAGCGAAACTTTTCCCAAACAATATCCAAGCAAGTGGGGCGGGAGAAACCATTAAAAGTGAGAGCGTGCCTGACATTCTTTCGTTGCTGACAATCGCACCTGATGACCACAAATTATTGTTCCAGACACCGATCAATCCTGTTCCAATTATGGCAAACAGTCCAAAATTGGTTTTTCCGCCGTGCAAGTAGGTGATGACTGTCATAATAGTAAAGAGAATGGGCTGAACAAGCAATGTGTAAATAAAAAACTCTTGGACTACGCGCTCTTTTGTCTGAACCCAAAATGATCGGCTTAAGATCCTGAACATATTTCGGAGGTTAGAAGTTCTTAGGAACGTCATACTTTCGCATCTCCATTCATTAGCTTGACGTATGCATCCTCTAGAGTCGGCTGCCGGGTACTGATTTTTTTGACCTGCACTCCATTCAGAATAGCAAGCAAATCCTGTACTAATTCTGCGCCGACTGGAGCCTGTATTTGTAAGAGCTGAGATTGTTCACGTGTTTCCAGATTCACTGAAAGGACAAGTCGATGCTCACGCAGTCTGTCAATCACATCGCTAGGTAGACCAAAACATTCAATCTCAACTACTTCCAAATCGCTTACAAGGTTTTTGAGTGAAGATGGGGTGTTTGAAATCAAAATCCTGCCTTCCTTCAAAATCGCTACTCGATCACAGAGTTCGTCTACTTCGAGCATATAATGCGATGTAAGAAAGATGGTCTTCCCTGCAAGTTTTAGATCATGAATTACCTGTCTCTGCTCGCGAGCTGCAACCGGATCCAGTCCAAGTGTGGGCTCATCAAGAAATAGCATTTCAGGATCATGTAAGATTCCACGGGCAATGTGTAGGCGCTGTTTCATTCCGCGTGAGTAACCTTCAACACGCTCATCTGCGCGATTACTAAGGCCAACCATTTCCAGCACGTGTGGAACCCGTTTCTTGGCAACTTCAGGAGGAATATTGTACAATGTGGCAAAATATTCGAGATTATCTCGGCCAGAAAGCCGCCAATACAGCCCGCGATCTCCACCGAAAACAATGCCGATTCGGGGACGAATCGACTTCGCATCTCGAACCACATCTTGGCCAAATACTTTTGCTTCTCCAGAAGTGGGGAGCAATACCGTTGAGAGTATCCGAGTGAGGGTTGTCTTCCCCGCTCCGTTCGGACCTAGAAGTCCAAACGACTCTCCCACCCGGACTTCCAGGTTAATCTGATCTAGCGCACAAATCTCCTTTTTTGTTTTGCGAAATACACCAGTTGATGTTACAAAAAGCCGTGATAATTCATGAACAATTATTGCATTCATTTATTCTCCCTTGACCTAGCATAGGCTTGCGCAAGATTTATAATCGTGTTGATATAGACACAGTATCAGTTTTTGTACAGGAACAACATCGTCATTTTGAATAACTTTATTGTTTTTAAATCGATCATCCAAAATGCTGACTCGCATCAATCATTGAAAATCTCCAAAAAGAAGTCTCGATTGTCGGTTGCTGAATTACTAGCGATGCAATCATTTTGGTTTCTGGAAAGAATTGCGTAAGTAACCAGTTGGAATTTTCCCTGCCATTTGCAAGTAAACCAACGGGAATATTTGTCAAAGCCTCATGGTCCAGAGGTTGCATGAAACCTGTTCCAACAGCCTTCAGATATGCCTCTAATGTGGTCCAAACATCAAAAAAGATGAATGCTTTATCTCCTTGCCGCAAAATAATTGTTCTAGCTTGATCTGGAGGAAGAAGAGACAGCCATAGTGAATCAAAATCTAGTCTGTGTATGAATTCTGTATCAATCCCGATATTTTTATTTCGCGCTATTGCATAAAGAGCAATGTTTTGAGAATGTGATAAGCTAAAAAAAATGCGATTCTTTATTAAAGTTTGAACTATTTCCGGTTTGCCATAAATGCTCGTACGGATGTCGATGTCAGACGGACAAATACCCAAGTATTTGTTAAGAATTATCCTAAGAATAGCTCGACGGGCAATGAACCTCCTCCGATCCAACTCAAATTTATACTTATTAGCCTTGTCCTGTTCGGTGTGAGATAATAAATCAAAGAAGTATTCATAACTATATGAGTTTGAAAGTAAATTTGCACTCCAAACATGCACACAGTTTGATCCCAAAACCGGTTTTTGGTCAGCAAGTTGCCAATCAATTGGATGTATTACTATCATTATTCGACTCGCTAATATTTTGAAGAACTACCGATCTAGAGATTAGTAAATGTCAACGATAATAAACTATTAGTTAGCGCAATACTTTATTTTGCCAAAAATTTATCACAAACGGAATCGAGTACCCATAATAACAGCAATTCCAAACCTAAAACGAGATAGGCTCAAAATTGGTCAAATTTGGCTTCCAAAAGCAAAACCGGCAGTTATGCCAGACGCGGAACCGAAATAAATGCCCCAAACCTTGGTCAAAGGTGCCGCTTTTCCAGGAATCGAATTTCAGATTTAGAATTGCTGCAAGGACGCCATAAATGCCAAGTCCTGTCAAGCTACATTGGTAAAGCCATACATAATAAATTTTTGGAGATAATAAACTTCGCGAGGTGAAATGTCAAGAGTTGTGGAAAAGTGATAGACTGTAAACCTTGTCGGGGATGGCTAATCTTTCTGAATTTCAAACTTCGAACCACATTATGAAACAATAGTCAACTGCCCTCGTTGTAGAGGGCAACACCTATTTTGGGGCTGTACTTCTTCACTACATTAGTTTTCAGGCACAATGATCCAGCCTATTAATCGCGACATTTAGAAAGTTTAGGTAACCCTCCTGTAAAATCGGTAATTGACATTTATATTGGCGTGGTAGGTGATCCGAATCCCATAGTTCCAACCCAGTTTCTGGCAGAATTGAGCCCAATCTCAGTCTCGAAAGCATATCTGGCAATATCAACACTTCTTAACATGCCGTTTCAAAAAACGATGTGCCTTCTCCAACATGCTTTTCAACTTAGCAGCCTTCACCACGCCTTTGCCTTCCTCTACCGTCAATGCCACCGGAACCGATCGATTCACATAAATTGGGGAAGAGCCCTCTTACCACCAGTGCTGACATTTGATAAAGATGGTCTTGGAAAACCAAAGTTATCTTCCTTTAGGCTTCTTGTTTTCCCTGATATCCGAACTTTGGTCCAAGCATCAGATGCGGTGTCAAAATAGGTTCTCATCTTCACTTAAGATGATATTTCCATGAACTGACTTCAAAGAGTACGTGTTGAATTACAACATTGAGGAAGGGTGAGTATTGATGGCAAGTAAAAAAATCAAAGGCAACTGATTGTGTTCTAAAGTTCAGTAGCTGGGTTGTTATATCTGCATTTCCATTTTCATGGAAGTATATATATCCAGAGCCGGTTGAATGATTCGAGATTAAAACCTGCCAGAATCCTCCATGTCAACGCCAATTCCAAGTCAAATAAAAGACCTGCATTTAATACTGACATTTCATGGGTGATCACCCCTTTGGGTAAATGTAATAAAGGGTTATGTCCTGTGAATTGAGATAAGCGGTTTTGTCTGCCATTTATAATTCGGCGAAGCACTATGGGTGAAAGCGGTGAAAAGATGACCTTTGTATTGCCATCACCAGAAGAGCAGACTAGGGCTTGCGGCTCTTCGAACATTTCCAAAACCTGCAATTTCAAATCATAGCCACATACCTTTGAAGCAGTCTTATTAAGCCATCCTAAAGGATCCGGAACCTGCACGGTCCGTTCCAGGTGTTCGCGCTTGATCTTCAAATCCTGTACTGCCCACAGCACCACCTGTTCCCTCAACCCATCAATCGCTTTCTTCTGGCGTTCATTCCCCATGCTGATTAACGCCCCAAAGAAGATCACGGCAGATGCCACTACAATCGCAAGAATTAATTCCATTTTTTACATATCCTTTCTGTCTTTCTAATTTTGTTTGTTATCAAATGAATCGTCTTTTGCCTGAGTGGACATGACCCTGAACGTCTCACCCAGTCGTTTCAACGCCTTGGGGCGGGGATCCACCACACTTGCGGAGGTGATCACCATGAATAAACCAAGCAAGCCAATAATCTGCCAGAGAGGTATAGTGGTCTGCGTAGTTTCAGGTATTCCTTCTGGCTTTGGTGTGCTCAATACCAAAGTCGGCGTCGGTGGTATTTGTGTTGCCACAGGAGTCACCGAAGGCATCAAAGTGCTGGTCGCTGTTGGAGATGGAGTCAGTGTGGCGGTTGATGTTGCCATCTCCGGGATAACGATCCTACCCGCATCCTGTCCACATAATCCATTCACATCACATGCCAATGCCAGAACTGGGTATTCCCCAACTGGCGCCAATGTTCCATCCCCAAAGCGCCGATCCCATTTCACGATATAGGAATTCTTGCCTGGATCAAAGTCCAACACCAACTCCTTCCAACGCTTTTGCGGATCACGGATGGTCA
>CAZBEA010000014.1:0-18736 GCA_964490835.1 uncultured Gammaproteobacteria bacterium | reverse complement strand
AGGTATTGACCGGCTTTAAAATTGATCGGTTGTTGAGGGGCAAAAACAAATTCCCAGATACTGTTTGAAAGTTGTATCTTTTCTTTCAAAATAAGATGGTACCTTGTTGCAAAATGGACTATTCGGAAAAGAAGATTGCTTGAAAGAAGTGATAATTCCATCGCATAAAAAATTCCAAGCATTTGAAAAATTGTCATAGCAAGACCTGCAAAAATCCCAAAAGCCATTCTCATTTTTCGATCAGCCGGCGAGGTGATCGGCTCGGTCAACATTACAAAACTAAAAAAAAGTGTTGCTGTGTTGAGGATGTATCCTTGTATGTCTGCCGGTTCGAGCCTTTGGAAGAGCAGAAGAAAAAATGACGAGCTGAGGAGAAACGATGTAACCAGGTGAAACCTGTTAATTTTTCGAACGAGTAGTAAACCACCCACTATTATAAATGGCAGAAGTATTGGGTCCCCCGCCCACCACGAAGCGCCTTTGCCCATAAAAATTGCCGTTACCACCACCCCGAATGCTGCGGGATTAAAAATGTGCGTTTTTTTATAGACGATAATATATTTCGATGCCATAGCAAGCACCGATGCTGCGGCAAGGAAAAAGACGTTTGAGAATAGACTTAACGGTCCGATTATTAGAATGAGAATAAATGCCGTAATCCAAACAGATTCGACATTTGGTTGGACTTTAAATAACCGTGCAAAAATATAGTTCGACACCCAACATCCAAAGAGTATAAATATACCAGATAAAATAAAATCGAGCGGGCTGTATGGGAGCACATTAATAAGACTGAGGAATGTGGCCGTAAGAAAAATTCCGCAGAGATAATAGAGTATTGCTCGATACATCGTTATCCGATTGAGGAGATTGTCTGGGAAGAGCATGGGATTTGTCTATTTTACAGGGTTTTGCCTTAAAACTGAATACTTATTCGAATATAAAATTACTTTTTTTCAAAACCTTCGGCTATGTAGGCACCAATGTGATCTACATCAAAATACTCAAAATAATCGATTTCAAAAACAATCTCTTTTCCTTCAGAATTTTTATGCCTCCCGCTTATAAAGTGACATTCGGCAAGATGAAAGGAGATCGGTCCGACCGTATAATTATGAATTGATGTAATTTCCCATCCCGCTGTTGATTTTGATCCGTTTTCGATGCGGTGGGTGTTAAAGGAAAGACCCGGTTTTATTTCAAACCCCCTCTTGAGCCTGTCGTTGTAATAAGGGACACTTTCCATTCCTTTTGATTCTGTCACGTCGAGCCTGGTTTCCGAGTCTTTGCCTTGAATAAGATTCAAGGCAATTTCAAATGCTTGTCGATTTGTATCTTTAAGTCCCTCATCTGTAAAGAGTTGAGGTTGGTTTGAATCGTCGGTGAATACCTGTTGGAATTGGAGCTCGTTACTTTCTTGTGAAACAGGAATTCTATAAAGCAGAGAATGATTTAGAGTATTAGTTCTGTCAGTTATTGAGGTTTCACAGAATATTGTTGATTCGGGATTGTCACCGTATGCTTCCATTGGCCACATCCAGACCTGTTCAAGTCGTACTCCTGTAAGTGGGGTCCCAAAAACAGGACGTGAAACAGTCACTCGTGTAGCAGGGTAGTCCGGTAATTGTTTCCCGTCGATCTCTCCCGGTGTAACGGTTATAGTCTCGAACCGAATTGAATTACCAATCTCGTCAGTTGCTCTTGGGTATTCTTTTGCGATGTCTTTTTCATGAGTGAATTTTAGAAATCCATGTAAAGAGGTAGCAAGTTGAGTTTCATGTTCTGAAGTCTCCCTTTGTTCAATTGAAAGTTCTTGAAAAGCCTGAATATCAATAGGTTTAATCATGCGCGAGTATTATACACAATGAGTTAATTGTAATTGTATTCACACTGCTTTTTGGGTATCGAGTGGATCAATAGTGACCTACGTCTGTGATGCTGATGTTGCTCTCGGTTGAAGGGATTGTTTGGCATTTTCCTTTACTCTTGTCGATGCAGAAACTCCTTTTCGCGTGGTAGATCTGGAACTGGACTTTAATGCTTTCTTGACGTTTTTAGCATTTGTTGCATCATTTTTTGCTATGTCGGAAATTTTCTTTCTGACTTCCTCAAGAACCTGACCCGCTTTGTCTCGGTTTTTTTTATCCGAGAGAACCCGGGTTACAACTGTGGCGATTCCTGCTCCGACAATCGCGCCTCCCACACCTGCTGAGGCTGCTGTTTTTGTTGTTTTGTTGATTTTCATAATTCAAAGCATAATGCTCAAATATATGCTAATCAATGAAAAAGTTGTAAGAAATGCGAAAGAGGGAATCTATTTTTTAATAGCTTCTGCGACAATTGAGAGAAATGCGGAGTTTTTATTATAAAAATTTTCAAAACCTTCTGTCGTTTCTTTTATTTTAAATTTGTTTTTCAATAAAGCATCCGAATATTTCTTATCGAAAAAGTGTCGTGGACGCTCTTGGTCTTCGTACATATTTTCTTCTATTTTTAAACCCTTTCCAAAAAGCGGATCTTTTGTAGACTTTACAATAAAACAGAGGCATCCGTCTTTTCTCAAGATTCTATGTATTTCTGAAAAGATATGGCGAGTTAAAAGATTGGGAAAGTAGTGGAGCGAGAGATGGGCATAGACGACATCGAATTCATTATCTAAAAACTGTGCGAGATTTTTTATATCGAGTGTTTGGAAGGTAAGGTTTGGAACGCTTGAAAAATTAAATTGATTTTTTGCTATTATTACATCCGAAAAATCAGTTGCTAGAACTGTGTGTCCGGCTCCTGCAAAGCTTGCGGCATCGACGCCAATTCCGCATCCCAGCTCCAAGATTTTTGACTTTTTAGGAATTATTTTAAGAACTTTATGAGCGAAATTACTTGCTCCGGTTTTTTGGACATGGGAGGAGCCGTGAATTTCATCCCACTGCATTTTTTGATCAATCATTTTGAATTTCTCTTTCTCCTAAGTCTTGTGCAAATCGTAGTAAATATCCGTCGGGATCTTGAACTAAAAATTGTCTATTCCCGAGTTCGAGTGTACCTTTCCTGTACCATTTTTCCTCCGGCTGCATGAAGGGTTGAATGTTGTTTTGTTTTAAATTAGTAAGAATTGGTTCGATATCATCAACGTGGATTTCAAAATTTATTCCGCGACCAAGAGGAGATTCTAATTCTCCCGTTTTCCAAGTCCGGCCCTTTCCAATCTCGTCGATCATAATTTCTGCTTCTCCTCGGAATAAATATGCAAACCCTTCTTCCTCGCGACTGTATTTTATTTCAAATCCAAGAATTCTCGTGTAAAAATCTAAAGATTTTTTATAGTCTGTAACTGATAGCTCGGGGGTAATTTTATTCATTTGTGAGCCTGTCTTTGTAATGTTCTAGAATATCGCGGTCCCTTTTGTGAATGAATTTGTCTTCATATTCACCGGTTGGATCATCATTGTTAAAAATACTATCGATTTCATATATGTGAACCCATTTCAATTCTGCGCCTTCCTCGATCTCATCATCTTCAAACGTTACATCTCCCGGAACGCCCACAACTTTAGCAAAGAAGATATATGAGATTTGAAGAAGCTTGTGTCCACTTCTGTATTCGAGAGTAATTCCTGCTTTGTCCAGAATTTCACATTCTGCCCCTGTCTCCTCTCTAATTTCTCTTACAAATCCTTCTTCGGGAGTTTCACCATTCTCAATTCCGCCACCGGGTAATTTGTGATAATTTTTCTTCGAAATGTTAATCAACGCAATTTTCTCTCGATCAATTAAGATTCCGCGCGCAGCTGTTCTGATCCTAAATTCTTTTGTGTTTGGAGGGGGAGCTGCAGGGTCAAATTCACGGTCAGTGAGTTCTGAGATGATAAATTTTTTGCCCATGAAGAAATTATATTATTTTACTCGATGCATCTCCAATCTTCTACGAATTTTAAACATTGCTTCTCTTAATGGAGTAGATTGCTTGCGTGGCAGGCGAGTTTCTTGACTTAGTGTATCGAAATATCCACGGATTGAAGCACGCACCCTTGCTGGATCACTGAGTCCTTTCATTCGAGCCACGTCAGCTGCGGTGTGAGGCACACCGTCTTCAAGCCCGTATTGCATCATAATCAGTTCAACAACAGGAGTACCAACTGCTTGTTCAACTTTGCCATCAGAAACTTTGGTCGGATGAGGATTAAGACCCGAAATAAATCTTCCTACCAAAGCCTCTCTGAATTCTTTTTGTAGTTCATCCGGTAGATCCTCAATTTCGCCCCTTTGAAAAATTTCTTTTCCCGAAAGTTCAGGAATGACCGAATTAAATCCGCTAATTCTGCGATCTTCAATATAGGGGTCTGGATTGGGAATAAGTAAATCTTGTAGCCGAGCTACGAAGGGTACATAGACAGACTCAGCCTCATTCATGTAATCAAGTCCTACAGTTGTATCTTGCGAATAGACAGTTCCTCCTGCTCCGGCGACAAATCTTTGAAAAGCCGCATCTTTCCCTTTTGGTATAAATACTTCATATCTTGGCATAGCCTCGGGATCATAACAGAATAGCCTCAATAAGGCAAATAGTAGAGTTGACTATTTATGCAGCTCAAGCGTTGAAAGAATCGTCGTTACCTCTTTTTGGTACCCAATATTTTCGGGGTCTGCAACGAGTTGAGTTATAACAACTGCATTTTGTGAAGATGTATCCTTTTGAATCACAATTTCTTCAAAGGTTCCAAGACCTCTTAAGGTATATTTGAATCCTGGGTACTCATTGAGACTCGTTACTTCTTTTGGTTCGATGACCGACGAAGTACCGTCCGCTGAAGCATTTTTTATCCGTTCATCGACCCACGATTCAAGAGTTTGATCTCTGTCAAGCGTTACGGTTTCAAAATGTATGACAACGCCATCATATATTTCTGTCTGACCTCGTTGGGTCGCGCCGATTTTTGTAATACGATATCGGCCTTCGCCTTGAGTGTCAAAAATGTATTCTGAAGGATAGAGAACTGTGAATATATTGGTAGGATCAGTGAAGCTACTTCCTCCTGCGCGAAGTGCATTCTCTTCTTCTGTCATTGTAGGGGTGAGGAGATTTTGTTCTTGAGCGGTGGTGGGAGTAATGTTATCGCGTGTTGAGGTAGAAGATTCGCCTGTAAGTAAAAAGTAGGATAGACCACCGATCAAAATCAGGACAAAAATAATTACAATTAAAAATCTACTCATACAGCAAGGATACTATAAAGCAGTTATTTGAGAAATAGGTAAGAGAAATGGCTTTTAAATCTTAGAAACATAGTGGACTGCAAAAATTTCGCCTTGATAAGCGAACGGCACTATGATCATCTTTACCTTCAACTCTTCACCGTCCTGTGTTTGGACTGAAATAGAAAGATTTGAGGCTTCAAGTTTTTGAGAAGCTGAGATATAGGCTTCAACCACCTTGTGCTGATCTGCTTCAACGACATCATCAAGAGCTGTTTCATTGGCAACCCAATCAGCAACAGACTTATATCCCAAAAGATCTGCAAATTTTTGATTGCAGATTTTGTGTGTGTCATCAAGATAAATATAGATTGCTTGGGGAGAATTCGTGAGAACGGGTTCGAAAAGTTCTGTGACTTCTTCGATCAAATGTTCGTGATGCTCATCGTGTGACATTGTCTTATTTATAAACCTTTTACGGGGAAATTACAAATAAAGCGAAAAAACCTCTGCTCTTATTTCAGTGAGTTACCTTATTATCGGTGTCGGGATAAAGTAGTGTGGAGCAGCATCGGTTGTTGGGTATTCCCTGATGAGTCTTACTTTTGACTCGTAGATATTATTTCCTTTCTCGTTCACAACATGTGTGTCGTATTCCACAGCTTGTAAGAGCCACGATCCTCCCAATTGGTCATCAATTCTTTTATATTGTCCTACGTACGTATGCATCTTGGGATTATACGATTCCCAATCTGCGTCAATTACTTCTTGCGGGAGCTTAAAAAAGCTCAGCGCATTTGTCGTGAGTTGATCTAGAGGCAATACGGAATCATAGGAAAATGAGAGATCAACCTCAGTAGTCTTTTGCTTAAATCCATCAGGTTCTGCAATGTGCATCGATAGAGAATTTCGTTGATTGTCTGATTTTGAATGTCTGTAGGACATTCCTAGAATATTGGTGGTTGCCAGATCATTTGTCCCATGAAATTTTGCAAATTTTTTTCTTGCTTTCTTTCCAATTCCAGGCTGTGTTGCATCAAATGCGTCTCTCCAGAGTTGTGCATTTTGGTCAGAAGTTAAATAGTCGCTTATTACCTTATAAAAAAGTTCAGCATCTACTTCTGTAAACTCTTCAAAGCTAATTTTGTAGGGTTCGTATTCGTGCCGTGCGACACCATACCCGATGCCAGCACCAACGGCGAGTCCAGCCCCCATTTTTAATAGATCTCTTCGAGAGAGTCGTAGTCGATTTTCGTTCATGATGCGAAATTATAGCAGAAAAGTGAGTGATTTAAAACTATGGGACTTTTACAAAAATATGAATTCTGAAAATGAGGCAAAATTGTGCAGGGGCGCAGAGATTCGAACTCTGAAAAACGGTTTTGGAGACCGCTATGATACCATTTCATCACACCCCTTCGTCGCTTCACTCCTTTCCTCGCATCTGCCCGTGACGAGCAGGGCAAGCCTCAGGTTTGAAAGCGTAGACATATTATAAATGTCAAGGCATGTGTTCGCAACGATTTGCAGACCAACCGTGGTTTTTTCTATAATGATCCCTATTGGCTATTTTACAAATCCACCTTGTTAAATATCCTATAATTTACTATAATCCACATTTATGAGTTCAGAACAGTCCAAAAGTGCATTTTTTGATGGTCCAAGCACAGAGATAAATTCAATATGCGGAGAATTTCCAACCGGACTCTCATTGCCCGAGCCCATGTGGCACGGAGAGGTAAACGGAAGATTTCAAATGAATATTGGTCCATCTATCTCGGGTGTAGCTCGCAGTATTCTTGAGCGAAGACTTGAAGCATTGCCGGAGGATATGCAATCTGAATATAGACAAAGATATGCAGATATGCTCCCGAGGGCAAAATATATAGCTGGTAAGGGTCTGTATTTCCTATCCGGAATAGGAGATATTCCATATATGGAATTAATTCCCCACATGGGGATTCTTGAAAACCCCAATCCTTTCGCGCTCGATGAAGGAATCCAGGCAATAAAAGTATCCGGTAATGAGCCGGGGAGTAAGTATCCATACGAGTTGCAAATTGATACTTTACAAGAGGGCGCAAGTTTTGATGACAAAAACGGAAATCCAAAGGATGCAATTCTTACTTTCGGAATTCGGCTGGGAGTCCAAACTTTTGAAGATTTAGAAGATCAAATTGCTTTTCTTTTGGCTAGTAATAATCTAAGAAATAGCACTATTCATCGGTTAGTTTCTCCTCATCTGAATATCAGGCTAATTGATGCGTCCGGCGATGATGGTCCTGAAGGCGAGGGAATAGACAGTCAGATTCCTAAAAAAACTCCTCCAACAGGATTTGTTGGCTAGGCGTGGTACAATAACCTCATGAAGATGCGTTTGTTATTTCTCTTTTTATTCGAAGCTCAATATATATGAAAGTTGGAACAGTTGCATTAATTGGAAGGCCAAACACAGGTAAATCCACACTTGTGAATAACTTGATTGGGACAAAAGTTGCTATAACTTCTCCCAAACCTCAGACCACACAGTTTCCTTTATATGCTGTTTACCAAGATGAAGAGGCGCAAATTATTTTTGTTGATACACCGGGTATTTTTGCCAAGGCCGACAAAGCCAAAAAAGGAATTAACATGTTGGCAGAAGACGTCCTTGATAATGAAAAAATTGACTGTGTTTTGTATTTGATAGACCACACAAGACAGAAAGGACTTGAGGAAAATAGGGTCCTTGGAATCATTCGAAAAGTGAAACTCCCAAAATTTTTGGTCATAAATAAGGTGGACATAAAAGAACCTAGCTATCGCTCTCAATACAAGTTTATGGAGGAAGAATTTGATCAGACATTTGAGGTGTCGGCACTCAAACATCACAACCTTAATTTGCTCATTGATGCGATAAAGTCAGTCCTAAAAGAAGGAGAGCTTGAGGTAAATCGCCAAGATCTTCCGACGCCGGCCCTGAATATTGATGCGAATATGTTTTTGGAGGAGATAATCCGCGAAAAAATATTTTTGAGACTCAGACGCGAACTTCCATATCACACAAAGGTCGTGATCGATGAGGTTACCGAACGACCTGGAAATAAAGTTACATACATACGGGCAAGAATTATTACGCTTCCTCGATACAAAAAAATGGTTATCGGTGCGGGGGGAAGAAGAATTAAAGAAATTTCGACTATGTCCCGAAAAGAGCTCGAGGTCGCCACAGGAAGAAAAGTATTTTTGGAAATTTTTGTCGAGGAAGAATAAAATGGGAAAAGAAATGCTTTTGCATGAAATGGAATACGCTGAATTTTTATCAGATGCGCTCAAAAACGTTTCAGAAATTGCGAAGAGTCAATTCGGGCACGTATCAGGTGTAGTAAAAGATGGCGATCCGAATCAGGTTTTGACCTCAACCGATAAAGAGATTGGGAGAATTTTGATCGAGCGAATTACTGCTGTCTATCCCGATGATTCGATTATCGACGAGGAAGCCGGGGTTATCAGACGAGATCCAAAGAGGATCTGGGTCGTCGACCCAATAGATGGAACAAGCAATTTTGCCAATGGAATTCCAACATATGGAGCGATGTTCGGGCTTTTAGAAAATGGGGTTCCAGTCGCCGGAGGAATAGTCCTTCCTCAGTTTGATGCAGTGTACTTGGCTGAAAAGGGCAAGGGCGCGTATCGAAATGGAGAACGACTAGAGTCTACACGAGAGGAAGATCTGCTAAAGACACTCATAGCATACGGAATTGACGGAAATCATGTTGAACCCAACGTTACAAGGCGTGAAGCGGCTGTTTGGGGAGAACTTGTCTTGAAAGTAAGAAATATTCGCTCATCAAATAGTGTTTTTGACATGTGCATGGTGGCAGAAGGTAGATATGGGGCTTTCCTAAACCGAACGAGTAAAATATGGGATAATGTTGCCCCTCAGGTATTACTTGAAGAGGCAGGGTGCATATACACAAATTATTGGGGAAAAGAAATTATGTATGAAAATGCCTTAGATCGAGCAGATATGAATTTTACCGTTTGTGTTGCTCCGCCTGTTCTTCATCAAAAGATACAGAGCGTGATACAAAGTTCTGCATCTTAATCATTCCAGCGTCGTAAAAGAACTGCTGCGTTATATCCGCCAAAACCATATCCGAGAACCAATGCATTTTGAATAGGTTTGTCTTTTGCCGTACCCGTAACCAGTGACATATCCCGGAATGAAAATGTTTCCTCATCCATCGATCCGCGTTTTATCGTAATTTCAGTTGGATCTACATTCTCTAAATTTCCCACAGGCGGAATTTTCCCAAACATAAGAGACTGAACTGCCGTAATTGCATTGTTAATGCCGGCACCCCCGGCCATATGACCCGTTTGACCTTTTATAGCGGTTACATCAATATCATTCAGCATCTCTCCCAGTGCAAGACGAAGCGCTGTGGCCTCATTTTTATCTCCTTCTTCAGTAGATGTGGCATGAGCAAAAATCGCATCTACATCAAAAAATTCATCTTCATCTCCTTCTTTTGCCTTCTTATTTCGCATTACATCAAGAATCAACTTAGCAACCCGATCGTGTCGCATTTGAGTTCTGTGAAGTCCGTCGGATGCCTTTCCGTATCCGATTATCTCGGCATAGATTGGGAGATTGTGTTCGAGGGCTACTTCCAAATCTGCGACTACCACAGCACCACCACCGGATGCCAGAACAAATCCGTCACGGTCTACATCAAAAGGACGCGATGCATGTTCGGGGTCATTATTTCTGGCTGAGACGGCCCTGGTTTGAGCGAACATTCCGACTGCCACATCTCCGTGGTGAGTAAAGCTATCTTCGAGGCCCCCTGCAATGGCGATGCTATTTCTTCCGCTTTTTATACTTTCAACCGCATCGGCGAGGCTCGAAAGTCCTGTGGCGCATGCCTCGGAACTATTTTGCGACCATCCCTGAAGACCGATATCAATTGATGAAGACGATGGGGTTTCTTCGGGGAAGACTCGTATTCCATCAAAGACATTCAAATTTCTTCTCGAATTGGCTCTTTTGTCTACTTCCCCTTCATCGTTTGGTTGGTTAAGTCGAAGATACGCATCAATTACAAGCTGTGATGACCCAAAGCCAGTCGACAGGAAATTTCCCACCCGGTCAGGGTTAACGCCCTCGATAAGTTTCCCTTCATCGGTCAGAAGTCCTGACATTTTTAGGGCTTCACGACTTGTGACAATTGCCATAGCTCCGATATTTGTTATGTCACGTTTTAATGATTTTGGAGGAATTCCTTCCGCTTCAGCATCGAATTGAACGGGGGCACCGATATTGGTGCGGAAGTTTTGAAAATCCATCGCCTTTGCACCCGATTTTCCTTCAAGTATCGCATCCCACGTCCCCCATGTATCACCGAGCGGTGTTCGTTGTGCAAATCCTACGACTACAACTCGTTCTGCGGGGCGGCGTTCAAGTTCTGCGCCGAGTTCTTGGGCATTTCGTCTGAGTGCTTCTTGTTGTTCCGGTCTCATGAAGAGAAATGTAACACGGGCAGTATACCATCTTCTGTAATTTTTGCCACATGAGTTTTGTAACTGTGATTACCAAAAGGAAGTGTGGATTGTTACTGTTTGTCATTTTAACTTGCGAAATAATAATCTTTGCTTGTAAAAAAAAGAAAGTGATGTAAACTCATACCATGGCTCAGCCTCACGAATTACCACCTCCTGAATTACAACCGCGTCCCTCAGAGATTCAAATCGGTGTATATACCCCCCGCGGAACTCTCACGAATGAAGATATTGAGGCATGGGGTGTACGCAAACCAAGCGGAAATCTCCTTACAGCCGAGGGTATTTTTGAGATGGTCGGAGTAAGGAAAAGAAGCATAGCGGGATCCGAGGAGGCAACGCACTACATGGCAAACGAAGCTATCCAGGATACAGTGTATCGGGCAAATAGAGCCTTTACTGATCCTGATTTAGTTCTAGTCTCATCGTCATTTCCGACTGGTCGTAATCACGCGGGTGCAGTAATCGATGATTGGGGTGTGGGTGTAGCAACGAAATATAAAGATATTCATGCAGCATGTTCGGGGTTTGTTAAGGGACTTGTCGGACTCTATGAAGAAGCTGATAGATGGAAGGGTGCTGATGTTCTCTTCGTGGCATCGGAAAAATATTCACCTCATATGGTCGATCTACGAGATGGAATCGATAAAGATCCCGCATTATCCCAAACAATTTTTTCTGACGGATCAGCAGCCATAAGATTTGTATACGGACGAGATTTGAAAGTTTTGGCAGGAAAAAATGTACCAATGTTTGAAAAATCTGAATTGATAGGTATGCCAATTAACCGCTACGCTATTACTGGACCGGCTGATAGTACCGTTGCTGAGGCTACGATGAAAACTCCCAAGATTTATCAAAACGGCCCATTTATTCTCCGTAATATGGCAACCGCGATACCCGAGTTAGTCAGAAGTCTTGTTGAAGAGGCAGGACTGCCGACAGATGAGCCTATTCATACCTTTCTTCACCAAGGATCAAGAAGGACGATAGACAACATTGCAGCACGGCTCACAGACAGCGATGAAGACCCATACACGTATGATATTCGATACGATCTTGAATACGGAAATTATTCCTCGGCCACGATTCCCCGAATGCTCGCAAAAGAACAGTTCCAAAAAGGTCAACGTGCTGTATTGGTAGGATTTGGTGCAGGACTTTTTGCCTCGGGCGCCGTAGTTGAGTTTGGCTAGACCTTTTTGTAATATAGTTGTACCTCATGAAGCAAGTTTTTATTGGACTTATTATCGGACTTCTTGTTATAGGAATAACAGGTGCAATTATGTGGGGTTCGCGACGTGCTCCTGAGGATAAAGTCATTACGACTTTTGGTGAATGTGTGAGGGCAGGATTTCCGGTGCAAGAATCATCACCCAGGGTTTGTCGAACGCCGGACGGTACAATCTTTGAAGAAGATAAGGTCGGTAATCCTGGGGTAGGGCTTTAAATTATTTTTTAGAAAGCAGGGCGTCTAGTGATTTTTTCCCGGGACCCGTGATAAAGAGCACTACCAAAACTGCAAAAAGCGTCACATGTGCAGAAACTCCCTCCTTGAAATAGAAAAAGCTTGAAGTGAGAACAAAAAGCGCAATTGTTGAGACAAGCCGGGTTTTGAATCCGACAAGAACTGCAAGAGCGACAAAAAATTCAATCGCACCGGTTGAGAACACCCACATCGCATCGCTTACAGGAAGCGCCCGGTCGAGACCATATTGCTCGACTACCAGAGCCGAAGAATGGGGGTTAAAAATTTTTTCATATACTGCCAAAAATGCCATGGCACATCCTACCCCAATTCTGAGGATAAATGGAATTAATTCTTGTGTTTTTTTGCTAACTACATGAATAGGTAGTGAAAAAAGATGGTCAAGAGACGGCTTGTGGGAGGAGACCAGAAGTAAAGAAATCGCAATTGCAACAAGATCAAGATTGCCAAAAAGATATATGTTTTGTGAAAGTGCATACCCGTAGAGCGCGATTGTGACTATAGCAAGAGCAGGTATGAATAGTCCGAATAGCATCAGAAATCCTACAGCGATTTGAATTCCTGCTACCAGATTTGATGCAGCAAGTAGGGGAGAAATTGTTTCGTGCATGCTTCCCGCACCGATGAGTGCAGATCCCAGCGCGAGCCTGAGAATAAGCGGTATATATTCGTGATATTGTTCTGCACGATTTGTAATGATGCCTGTAATCTTTGTGACGGTTTTATTCTTACTCAAAAATACATAGCCTCCAATAGTTGCAAGCGACGTTGCGATCATAAGAATTATGTACCCTGGAGTTGTGAATATTGAGAAGAGAAAAATAAAATCCATTCCCTTTCGGGCCTCAAAATTATCTGTTCCGATGACGTATCCCACATGCGCAAAGGTAGGAGTAGCGCTCAAAACTAAGAATAAAAGACAAATGATGAGTGTAATGCGCTTCATTTAGTGTATTTAGTATATCGTATTTTGTATTTTGGAAAAACAAGAATTAATTGGTAGTCAGAAGTTATTGTTAACTGTAATGTTATTTTGAAATATTTTGCAATATACAAGATTCAATATACAATATACAAATATGAAATTGGTAATCCAGAGAGTGAATTCGGCATCCGTTGCTTCGGGTGGCAAAACTGTCGGATACATCGGCGCAGGACTTTTTATCCTTATCGGAATTTCCGATACCGATACAAAGGAAAATGCTCTAAAGCTCGCCGAAAAGATATATAAAATGCGACTCATGCGAGATGAGGAAGACAAAATGAATCGCTCCGTTGCGGATGTGGGCGGAGAATATCTTTTAGTTTCACAATTTACGCTATACGCCGACACAAATGGTGGTAATAGACCGAGTTTTATTCATGCTGCGCGTCCAGAAGTAGCACGGCCGATTTACGAAGAGTTTGTAAATAAAATTAAAGATTTGGGCGGAAAAGTAGCGACAGGATCATTTGGTAATTATATGGAAATTACTACACAACTCGATGGCCCCGTGACGATTGTGGTCGAGGGGTAGAATTGCGGTTTGGTGCAGAATATTTGTGGGGTCCAAGATTTTTTACGAGCAGGTCTGAAATTACAACGGGTCTTCCACCTTCGTGTCGGCCACTATTGCAGATGGTAATTTTTTTCAGTAAGTCATGATCGGCATTTCTTTCGGGGTTTACCCAGTGCTTTACTTCATACTTTTCATAGATTTGCCCCACACCACAGTCGCCGCAAGTTTGTCCTTCAACGTGTATTAATTTATTCAACTCCGGCATTTCAAACTTCCCTTTGCCACGGGTATAGCCCTCTCTAACCTCTTCTGGCGGTTTTGTATATTTCCAGGTTCTTGCCTGAGCAACAATTACTTTCCTTCCATCATCAAGAACTCCTTCAAAAGTATGAGGTTGTTCCCCATCCACCTTCAGCCCGGCATTTTTGAATAACTTGATTAATTCTGTTTTGGTAGGGTTATAACCACCTTCCGGCCAGACGACAAAAACTCCGCCAAGATGAGCATTTTTGGGGTCTTCAGATTGTCGAATGAGTGAGCCTGCCTTGGCGATAAGGTCTTTAGGAAGCGACCCTTGACTGAGTGCCTCCTGAATTCCTATAACGACAGCTGAGAGTTTGTGAGACCCCCTTTTTCTTGCGTATACGTCTTCTTTATTCTCTGAAACGCGCCAGTCACTATTTCTGTCGACTGAGTGTGCTTCTTTGGGATGTTTGGAGTCTACATATAGAACTTTTCCGGCGGGAAGTTGTCGTGCAAGCGGACTTTCGATGAGTGCTCGTGGAATCATAGGGCTGGTTTCTATTGCAAGTTCGAGTTCGGCACGATCGTTAATTCTCCGTCCCTCCCAAACGAGGAACCCGTCACCGATATGTAAATCTACCATTTCAAACCCATGCTCACGTAGTGTATAGTCGCGCGGAGCAGTTGAATGGTCCTCTTGGTCACTCGTAGCCTCGAATAGCACGAGGGGGGTCCCGTCTCTCATATGTGGTGCCATCCGATCGAGTTCAGAGAAAATATCGGTTCTTGCTTCTCGAAACATTCCTGATTTGACAAGCAGACCATCGTACGAAACGGGATCGGTAATTCGAGGAGATGGAGTCATGGCTTTTACATCCCATGTCGCTCCGTCAAATTCATGCAAAAAGCCTCTTTTTTTCAAGTCTACGTATGCAGCGCGTCCAAGTTCTCCCTTCTCAGCACGCTCTTGCCAGGTTGGGAGAGTCATAGTGATGTCCGGCGCAGGGAAGTCCGGGGAAAAGGTAGGATCTCCGGGCAATTCAAATGCCTGCTGAAAAGCTTTGGGTATTTCCCCTTCCGGATTCATAAAATAATTGTATCACAGGCATGTAAGAGGATTGAAAAGTCAAAAAGAAAATGATACAATCCCATAGTTCTTTAGCAGAAACATCCTCATGGCTGGAACGCGCTTCCAGTGAATGGTGATGTAAGAGGCAATCAGAGACGAAAGGGGTACAGAAATGTCTCATCATAATGGTGGTTCCGGTATTGGCTGCATCATCGCGGTCGTCATCGGATTATTCCTTGTCTGGGCGTTCGCAGGTACGTGTCTGTCGACATCCCGTGTTACCGAAGATGAAGCGCTCGATCGCTTTAAGGAGCTTGCGGGTACTGAAAATGTGGTGATCCTTCGCCACACAAACCTGACTCCTATCATCGGAGATTCTAAGGATGTTACCTTCGAGCTAACTGTTAACGGCAAGCCTGCCAGTGGCAGGTGTACAGATTCCCTCATGAGTCCACTCGTATGCCGGCTTTATTCCGGACCCGGCGAGTAGACGACAAGTCTGCCCTGTCTGCTTCTGAACATCGCCCCCGGGTAACACCGGGGGCTTTGACTATTTACTCCCTTTCCAATAAAATATATATCCTCATGCTTCCCGCGCGTTATGTTGTTATTGATACCGAAACTACCGGAGGATCGGCTTCTTTTGATCGGATTATCGAAATTGGAGCTATAGTAGTTGAGAATGGTACGGTTGTTAGGGAATTTGAAACGCTTCTTGATCCCGGTGGGCCTATCTCTCCATTCATTACGGCACTTACCGGAATCAGAGATTCTGATCTTGAAGGCGCACCGACCTTTTATGAGTTGGCTGATGTAATACAAGATCTCTTTAAGGATGCGGTGATGGTGGCTCACAACGCACGGTTTGATTATGCGTTTTTGAAACACGAATTCAGAAGGGCGAATGTATCGTTTTCGCCCAAGCAACTCTGTACTGTCAGACTCTCACGGTCGCTCTTACCGGACCTGCCTCGACATAATTTAGATACTCTCATCGAACAGTTTCAAATAAAAGTGGATAACAGACACCGGGCAATGGGTGACGCAAGGGCTGTTCTTGAATTTTTACAAAAAGCGGAAACTATTTTTACCGGAGAATCTCTTAAGTCTGCTGTAAATCATGTTCTCAAAAAACCGACGCTTCCTCAGGGGCTCACAGAAAAAGACATAGACGCACTTCCCGATACACCGGGGGTATATATTTTTTACGACAAAGACGGGACATGTCTTTATATTGGAAAAAGTATTTCGATTCGCGAGCGTGTTCTTTCACATTTTGCGCAAGACTTGTATTCTTCGACGGAAATGCAGATCGCACAAAATATCGCATCCATTGAGACAATTCAAACCGCAGGCGAACTTGGGGCATTATTAAAAGAGGCAAGTCTTATCAAGTCACGCGCTCCAATTTACAACAAAATGCTCAGAGCTCGAAGGAGAATCCTGGCAGCCACAAGGTCGGAGATGAAAGGATTCCCATCGATAAAGCTTGAAGAATTTGATCACATTGAACCTGATCGATTTGGTGACATTCTGTGCATTTTTAAATCTTTTAAGCAATCCGATTCTGTTCTTCGCCACATCGCCCGTGAATTTGAATTATGCCCCAAATTATTGGGACTGGAAAAGGGAAAAGGTGCATGTTTTTCGTATCATCTTGGCAGCTGTCGCGGTGCGTGTGTTGAAAAAGAAACATCGGTTTCGTATTTGGCTCGATTTGCCCACGCATTTACAGAATATCAGATAAAAGATTGGCCATTTGAGGGGCCTATTATGATAACTGAGACCGGGGACGGAAAAGAGGAGGGATTTGTTATCGATAAGTGGTGTCTTCTCGGGAGCGTTACATCGGATGCTGATGATTTATCATTTCAGGAATATTTGTTTGACTACGATGTGTATAAAATTTTGGTTTCGTATCTCAAGCGCTCGACAAATGAGTTCAAGGTTCGCCTGCTGTCTCAAAAGACACTGTTTGATAAGTTGCGACCTCTTGACTAAGGGTGTAATTCTGTGATAGTTTAGACAATATGCAAGGAATTTGGGGGAAATTATCTACCGAACAAAAGGTAATTGCAGCGGTTTTGGGAGTGGTCGCCATAGTCGCAATATTTCTTGCAATCTCAAACTCTTCGAGGCAAAAAGCAGCCCAAGAAGCGGCACAGCTACAGCAACAACAGGCTCCAGTCGCACAACAGCAGCAGGTTGAATTTTTCAGTATTGGAGGATTCCAAAATGAGGCACTCGGAACAGTCGTTTTGGGTGATAAAGACGGTCGAACTCTTTACACTTTCGCAAATGATGCAACAGGTGTAAGTAACTGTTCGGATCAATGTACTGTAACATGGCCTCCTTTTGTTTTTGCCGATCCCAAACAATTTCTAGTTCCCCCAACAATTGCGCAGTCGTTTGATACATTCGAGCGGGCAGACGGAAAAGGTCATCAAGTGACCTATCAAGGTCGACCCTTGTATTACTACAGCGGTGACGCGGGTCTCGGAGATGCTAAGGGTGAAGGTCTGAATAACGGAGCCTGGAAAGTCGTAACGATTCAACAAGCACCAACTCCAACTGCAGGTGCAGCTACAAATCAAGCTCCACAACAATAAATTACTCTGTCAATCTTCCGTCTCGTAAAACTTCTCAGATAGTTATTTATTACATGCCAAGTTGCCTGAATATGCTATTGAAGAATTTTCCCCAGAATCCCTTTGTTTGGTAATTTCTATATGCTTTTTGCTTTTTTTCATCCTCTGTTCCCGGGAGTGGCGGGTCAATCCAGTTGGATAAAATAACCCATTCGTTTTTTTCGTTTTTCTTACCAATTACGGTGACCACAGAAGGTCCGAAGGTCTTGGTAAATTCCCACGTTCCTTCACTCTTTCCTCTATTTGAATGATCAGGATGATTAAATGTTTGAGATGCGATATCAAGGGATAATCCACGTGATCCCTGACGTGCGATGGCGTGATGCGTCCAAATTGCGCCTTTGTAGCGGGTAATAGTATTCATAACAGAAGTATATCAAAAAGCTTTGAGTTGTATAAAAAATGGAAAATTGGGTTGCCCCTCCGCCGGTGAGCGAAGGGGCCGGTGCAGTTCACGAATTATGAATGAGCTCTGTCTTGCAGAGATTTTATTCGACAATAGCAACCTCCTGGTCGGAATTTTCCCATTTGTCCAGCTCGATCGCAATTGATACGAGCATCATGACTGTAAGCGCCATCAAGAACAGCACTGCTGCTGATCTGACGGAGTACAGGTTAGGGTTGTCTTTGGACATCTTGACGATGACTGAGATGATGACGAGCGCAGCAAGTGCGAGTGTCACCATCACAAAAAGTTCCGGATTCATGGTGGCGGGGTGACCTCCAAGGAAACTGGCGCGTGTTTTCCAACACGCTGTGTCGTTTGTGAACCGCAAAGAGCAACTTCTGGCCCATCGCGACCCGTACGCAAAACGCCGGGGGCGTGAGTCAAAAGAGACCCATAGTATACCATTTTAGGTTCTAAAAGTCAATTGGTAGGGATTTTAATTCCGGTTCAGAAAGCAGATATTTGCTTTTATTCTTCATTTCTTTCACACTAAATTCATGAGCGACTTTTCTATTCTTAAAATTCCGGGTACCGATTCGTGGGTAATCTCCGACCCCAAAAGAGGTACAAGGCCGCACGATGAAAAGAAAAAAGATTGCCCGTTTT
>CAZBEA010000013.1:0-18824 GCA_964490835.1 uncultured Gammaproteobacteria bacterium | reverse complement strand
GCATAGCTTCTGTACGGTTTCCATTTTGAAGATAATTTTTCGAAATGTTCGTAATTGTATTCTTTTAATTTGTATGCCTTAAAAACTGCATTTCTTAGACCAATGTCATTGTGCGAAAAAATATCTTCCCTACCCAATGCAAACATCAAAAACATTTCTGCTGTCCAACTCCCTATCCCTTTTAATTGAGTTAGTTCGCGAATCACTTCATCGTCATCCATATCATCAAGTTTTTCCAAATGAATTCTCTCACTCAAAACATCCGATGAAAGAGCGTGTAGATATTCGCCCTTTTTATATGAAAGGCCTGCGGTTCGCAGTTGTTCGATTGGTGTTTCAATTATTTTTTTGGGTGAAATATCGTTGCATAAGAGTTTTTCAAATTTATTAAAAATAGAACGAGCGGCAAATAATGAGAGTTGCTGACCGATAATTGAACGGGTTATTGTCTTGAAATAGTTGTCGCTTTTTGTTAATTCCCGTGAGTTAGGTCTTATGATCGAAAAGAGAACCGGATCGTTTTTTTGAAAATGAATTATTATTTCTTTTCGCATCAATAAATTTCAAATTCTTGAAGCAATTTTTTATTTCCCTCAACTTGGTAATTCAACAGATCACGGTACAATCCTTTTTTCTTAGCGAGCTCGCCCGGAGTCCCACTATCAACAATTCTTCCCTTATCGAGAACAAGTATATGATCGACGTCCTGTATTGTAGAAAATCTGTGAGCAATTATGATGACTAACTTATCTTTCATTAAATTCTCAAGTCCCATTTGTACTTCTTTTTCGCTTTTAGCATCAAGCGATGAAGTTGCCTCATCAAGAATTAGAATTGGGGCATTTTTTAATATAGCACGGGCAATTTGTATGCGTTGTTTTTGACCTCCCGAAAGCCTAACGCCTCGTTCACCCACTTCACTGTTTATTCCTTTGGTAAATTTTTTTACAAAATCATACGCGTTTGCCAGCCGAAGTGCTTCAATTATCTCCCTGTCCGTTGCTTTTTCTTTTCCGTATGCCACATTTTCTTTTATCGTAGAAGAGAATAATTCATTGTCCTGAAAAACAAGTGAAATATTTTCCCGAATCCATAGATGATCAAGATTTTTATAATCTTTTCCCGAAAGTAAAATTTCACCTTTTGTCGGATCGTAAAATTTAAGAATAAGATTTACAATTGTAGACTTCCCTGCCCCACTATGACCCACAAGAGCAATTCTTTGTTTTGGTTTTATTTCAAAATTAACATTAGAAAGAACGCCTTCACTTTTTTCATATTTAAATGAAACATTTTTAAAGAATATCGAAGGATTTGTTAATCTTTCAGAACTTTTAACAGTTCTCAGCTGTTCGGTTGATTGAAGATCCAGAACCTCAAAAAATTCCTTACTTCCGCTTTCTGCAGATTGGATTCGCGAGAGAATAAAAGACATTGCAAAAAGAGGGCGCCTGGCTTGGGCAACAAGAGATACGATAAGAACCATTTCTCCGAGAGTTAATTTCCCCTGGAAAGTATTAATAAAAACAACTACATTAATGAGAAGCAAAATAATATTCAATGACATCCCTCTTGAAAAATCAAAGATATGAAATGCACTACTTTGCTTCGCATAAATTTTATTACTTTCAGAAAGCTTGTTAGAGATAAATCCATACTCGCTTTGTTGTCTGTTAAAACTCTTTACCAGAAGCATGTTCATAACCACTTCTTGAATGCGTCCTCGGGATTTGTCTTCAATCTGATTTTTAAGAACCTCTTTTTCACCCCACTTTTTTGTACTTTTATATGACAGGTAGGTATAGATTGGAAATAGAATAAACGTGAAAAAAGCGATTGAAAGACTGTACCGAGCCAAAACAATTATTGTGAAAATGCTTTGTAAGAACATCGGCAGCAAAAAATTGGTTGAAGTATTTGCAAAATCCCCAATTGAGGATATTCCACGGTTTAATTGATTAACAATTTTTCCTGATAATTCGCTGTCAAAATATGACTGGGGAAGAGTTAATACTTTGTGATAATATTTTTCTGTTAAAAATTTTCTTATTCTCCCGGCAAAATGGTCTCCAAGTCTATTTGAAATCGAGGTTAAAATAAGACTTATAACACTTACGACAAAAGAGATTGCAATCCAAAATATAAGCGTGTTAAGACTGCCACCACCACCCTGAAGTCTTTTTGCGATTTCATCAACTATGAATTTTGAAAATATCGGTGTTGCAAGCTCGAGCAGTGAAGTCACCACAATCAAAACAGCAATTACAAATGCTATCGGGTGGAGAGGTTTTGAAATTTTAATAATTTTGAGAATATTTCGCATAGACTACCCATGAATCATACCACACACGAGCCTAAATTTGATAATATAGAACTGACATGAAATTATTTTCAACCTTATTCTCAGCGGTAATTTTTCTTTTCATTTTTAAATCCGTAGCATTTGCCCAATCATCTTGGATCATACATGACTTTACATCCGACATCTCAATTCAAAATGATGGGATTGTAAGAATCACCGAAACAATTAATGCTGACTTTGGAGAATCAGAAAAACACGGAATTTTCCGTGATCTGCCATACGTGTATGACGGAGGAGATGAAAAAGTATATACGGATCTAGAAAATTTTAGAGTTACACGAAACGGTGAGGAGGAGAAATTTGAAGAAATTAAAAATGGTTCAAATTTACGACTCAAAATTGGGGATGCGAATAGAACAATTTCCGGATCCCAAGTATATTCTATTCATTATGATGTCAGAGGAGTTTTAAGAAATTACGGAAGTTATGACGAGCTATATTGGAATTCAACAGGAAATGACTGGGAAGTACCTATTGAACGTGTACTTACGAGAATAACAATTCCTTTTGAAGGAATCTCGCAAACTTCCTGCTTCGAAGGAAATAGAGGATCCCAAACAGAATGTGTACATAGATCAAACACTCCAACTACCGCGCAATTCGAGTCTGGAATTTTATATCCCGGTCAAGGTCAAACTATTGTGATCGGTTATACTCCGGGAATTATCCCCATACTGACAGTTATCCCACCCAAAACGACATGGGAACGGATTACCAATCCGTATTCACTTCTTGCTTTTGTTATCGTTTTTATACTGGGTAACTTTTTTGTTGTAAGAAAATGGTGGACAGGTGGACGCGATCGATTTTTCAGAGTCAGATATGTCTTTGATAAAAATGCAAAGGAGGAAACCAAACCGCTTTTTCATAAAGATACAATCGTCGTTGAGTATACACCGCCTGAAAAATTAAGACCTGCAGAATTAGGAGTTCTTCAGGACGAAAAAGCAGATACAAAAGACATTACGGCAACTATTATCGACCTTGCTTCTCGAGGATATATGGATATAGAAGAAATTAAGAAAAAATGGCTTTTCGGGAATAGTGATTACAAACTCATCCGTAAAAACGAAGATACATCTCAATTACTAAAATATGAGGAACTCCTATTCACCAAGCTTTTTTCTCACGGATCAAATGGAGAAGTAAAGATTTCAGAACTCAAACAAAAATTTTATACTGACCTTGCAAAAGTAAAAACACAATTGTATGAAGATGTCGTTGCAAAAAATTTCTTCCCCACTAATCCGGAAAAAGTACGTCTAAAATATGCAGGAATTGCAATGGTGATACTTATTGGATCAGTCTCACTTGCCGTTATGTCCGTTACCAAACTTCCGGAAGTATTTGATGCACTTATAGCATCTGCGAGCGCAGGATTCCTTCTCTTAATCATTTCCCGGTTTATGTCTCGCCGCACAGCACATGGTCAGGAGCTGAATAGACGACTTCAAGGATACGAACTATTTATTTCTCAGGTTGAAAAACACAAACAAAAATTTTTAGAAGATAAAAATATCATTACGGAGATACTTCCTTATACTATTATATTTGGATTAACTGAAAAATTTGCCGAAGCTCTGAAAGAAATTGGAATTAAACCACCAAATCCCACTTGGTATCACTCATCGCATCCCTTTGTCTATTCTGACTTTTCAAGAAGTATGAACACATTCTCGTCATCTATGTCCTCATCTATCTCATCATCTCCCAGATCGAGTGGATTTTCGGGAGGCGGTTCATCGGGTGGCGGATTTGGAGGTGGAGGCGGTGGAAGTTGGTAATTCTTGTTGAAGAAAAAATAACCATACTGTATTATTTTTTCAATGACTTTCATCGAGCTGAGAGCGGCTAGAGAATTTAAAATCGCCCTTGAAAACGCATCTTCGGAATCTTCACATGAATTATACGATCCGTCAGCTTTTGAGTATATTGCAAATGACGGAAGTTATTGGAAATTGAATAGAAAATTCCCTACAATCACGGAAGAGCCCCATAAATTACCTACAGAAGAAGATCTTTTAAATGCACAATTGGCAATATCATCAAAAAGAACCGCAATACCTGAAGATCTTTACTATTCTCCACATTCTAGAGCCATTCAGTTTTTTTTACAGAATTGGTGGAGAATCCGCGACATTTTCAAATCTGCCCCCGAAGCAAAACCTACAACACCCAGATGTTACGCAGAAATAGATTTTGGAGAACTTGGAAGACCTGATTTTGTTGGGATGCTCTCAGATGGAAGTCTTGCAGTAATCGAGTTTGGTCTTTCATCAAAGGCACCGCAGGTTGCACTTCACGCACATGCCTTATCACAAGTTGTGAACCCAGATACTATGCCAATATATCCATTTACGGCTCGCTACGGATCTTACGGTCGGAATGGAGTTAATGTAGATCTATCTCAAGTCAATGCAATTAATATTGTACCCGGAAGGGATTCAAGGATTAACCTCATTCCAAAACCATTTATGTATGGTGGTACTGATGCTGCAAAGTAATTATCTAATACCCTCGCAAATTACCTTTAGCGGTTCTAAATAATAATCATCCCATCCTGAATTTATTCCATCAAATTCCCCATCGGGAATCTGTCTGTGATACATATTCAAAATTGTGTCAGAACCTTCTTTGTGAATTTCAAATTCAACAATTGACGGATCTTGCCATTTTCCCGAATACCACTCTTGGACTAGTTTTTTCCCTGGAACGACTTCAATATTTTTCCCCCAAATGTCTCCATCCCATAAAGAAAAGTCTGATCCTTCTTTTTCAGACATTACACATCTTGACCCGCTCCATTGTTCAATAATTGTTTTGTCGGTTAATGCCTTCCATACTTTTTCTGGGGTTGCTTGAATTTTGTATTTTTTTACTAATGATTTCATGGCAAAAAATATCATACCTTAAAAAGACTCATTTTGGTACAATTGCCTCTATGATTGAATTTGAAATTATAAAAAAATCGAAAAAATCAAATGCCCGACTCGGAATTCTTAAAACCCCTCATGGAATAGTTAAAACTCCAACTCTTGTTGCGGTTGGCACACAGGCAACCGTTAAAACCTTAACCAGTGAAGAAATCCCAACGACCAAAACTCAGATGATAATTTCCAACACCTATCATCTCCACCTAAAACCGGGCGAGGATTTTATAAAAAAGGCTGGAGGAATTCATAAATTTGCGAATCTCCCAACTCCTGTGATGACTGATTCCGGGGGCTTTCAGGTATTTTCCCTTGGATTCGGCAGAGACCATGGTGTTGGCAAAATTCTAAAAGAAAGAAATGAAGCGAAAGTTAAGGATGGAAACCAACCACAGCATATAAAAATTACAGAAGACGGCGTTTATTTTAAGTCGTATATCAACGGGGACACAATTTTTATTGGACCAAAAGAGTCGATACAAATCCAAGAAAAAATCGGTGCCGATATAATATTTGCTTTTGATGAATGCACCTCGCCAATTGCAGACTATGAATACACAAAAAAGTCTCTGCAAAAAACACATCGATGGGCAAAAATGTGCCTTGAGGTTAAAAAATCCGATCAAGCAATTTTCGGAATTGTCCAAGGGGGGAAATTTCGAGATCTTCGTGAGGAAAGTGCGAGACATACCGCATCGCTCCCTTTTGACGGGTATGGTATCGGGGGGGAATTCGGCAACCAAAAAAGTACGATGACCGATATGCTTTCATGGACACTGCCTCACCTCGATGAGACAAAACCAAGACATCTGTTGGGAATTGGGCATCCCGAGGATATCGAACCAATTATAAGAGAGGGGGTAGATACTTTTGACTGTATTGTCCCTACCCACTACGCGCGCCACGGAATTGCCTTCACAAAGGAAGGAAAATTAAATGTGAAGAAAACACAGTTTTTGGACGATTACAAACCATTAGACGAAACGTGTAATTGCCAGACATGTATTTCTCACAACAGAGCCTATATATGTCACTTATTAAAGGCGAACGAAATAACGGCATTACGGCTTTTAACATTTCACAATTTATATTGGTTCCATAGTTATATTGAGCGCGTCCGTGAAAAGATAGAAAAAGATGAATTCTAATACCAATCTTCAAAAGACCCTTTTAAAATACAATTACGAATTACCGCAAGAATTTATTGCAAAAGAACCTGCACGTCCACGTGATAGTGCGAAATTGCTTGTGTATTCAAGAAAAAATGATTCGATAACAATTGATACCTTCTATAATCTTGATCATTATTTACCGCATAATGCAATTCTGGTTTTGAACAATACGAAAGTTATTCCTGCACGATTTTATCTAAAAAAAGAGACAGGAGGACTTGTTGAGGCCTTTTATATACGCACCGATTACGATAAGATTATTGTTCTTCTTAATAAAAAAGCTTTACCAAATTCAAAACTCTATTTATCTGAAAAAATATTCTTTACTGTTGATAACGCTCAGGGGAAATATTTTTTCCTTTCCCCAAACTTCAACATTAACCATACATTTAAAATACTGGAAAAATTTGGCCATATGCCAATACCCAAATACATTAAAGGAGATTTCAATCAAAAAAAACTAAAAGTTGACTATCAAAGTGTTTTTGCAAAAAAGGACGGTTCTGTCGCCGCACCCACCGCTTCACTTCACTTTACAAATAGACTTCTGAAAAAACTCGAAAAAAAAGGCATTAAAAAAGAATTTGTTACATTGCATGTAAATGAGGGCACTTTTGCTCCTCTCAAAGAAGAAAATCTAATTACCAAAACCCTTCATGGCGAATATTATGAAATCGAGAAGGAAACAGCTGAATACTTAAACGCGGCCAAAGCTAAAAAAATTCCAGTTATTGCAGTCGGCACAACAGTAACACGAACTCTCGAATCTTCTATTGTTAGTAATAAAATCACTAATCTTTCAGGGACGACAAATCTTTTTATTCAAGAGCAGGATACAAAGCATTTTGCAGACGGGCTAATTACTAATTTCCACCTTCCTCAATCAAGTCTCATGATGTTGGTTGCATCTTTCATAGGTAGAAAAAAACTTTTGGAACTTTATACTATTGCAATTGATAACAATTTTCGGTTCTATTCATTTGGTGATGGCATGTTAATTCTCTAAGAGCTTGACATTTTTAGGCGCACTTCTTTAATATGTATATATGTCCCGAAAACTGCTCGTTGTATTATTTTTGATTGCCTTGTTTGTACCGGTCAATGTTGCCGCTCAAACTAATACCACGACTACAAACACCACTACCCTGTCTACACCAACACCTACGACAGTCGATTCAGCGTCACGACGAGAAGCGATCCGTGACAGGCTCATTCAAAAAAATACAACAACTACTATGACTGGCGATTCCACAGAAACTATTAGCGCCGCCCAAACAGCAAGAAAAGCAGAAATTGAGAAATTAAGACTCGCTAAAAAAGCCGCGATGGATTCGGCTCGTGAAGAATTCCAGGCGCAACTCGCAATCTTAAAAGATGCAAATAAAAAAGAGATAGCAGAAAAAATTAGCGAAGGTCTTTCAACAGCAAATACAAAAGCGACCGACAGGATGTTTGCAATATTGGACAAGCTTGAAACAATTCTCACGAAAGTTGAAGAAAAGGTTACAGAAGCCCAAGCTGATGGAACAGATACCACTTCCCAAGAACTTGAAATAACTAATGCTAAGACTGCTCTCGAAGCAGCCAAAGACGCTGTCATGACACAAGCTGCTGAAGACTACATTATTACGGTCGGAGACGATACAACACTTAAAAGCGATGTGGCAACAGTCGTTAACCAACAAAAACAGGATCTTAAAACCACATATGAAACTGTCAGGTCTGCTCGTCAAGCAGTTAGACAAGCTGCAAAATCATTGAAAGATTTAGGAATCATGAAGGCTATGCCTCTTCCTGCAACTTCGACCTTACCTTCAACTGGATCAGGCATTGTAACACCACCCGTTAATCCAATACAATAAATATCTATGGAACAATCAAATAACCCTAACCCAATGCAGCCCCAACAACCAGCCTCCGGCATGGGCGATCCAAATGCAATTGCAGGAACCCCTACTGCTCCGATTTCAAATCCTGCACCAATGACAGACCCAACTATGCAAGCCACTGTGCCACAATCTGCTCCCGCCATGCCATCAGCTCCTATCTCCACTCAGCCAACTTCACCAATCGACCCGACGATGCCGCACCCAGTTGATCCGACAATGCAGCCAACACAACCAATAGCACCCCAACCTATACAAGAAACCAAGTCAGGCGGTGGAGGCAAAAAAATCATGATGTTAATAATTGGTCTAATAGTTCTTTTGGGTCTTGGCGCAGCAGCATATTTTCTTGTGATTAAAAAGCCCTCTTCCGAACCTATGACAGTTGAAACTACTCCCACCCCAACGCCAATCCCTGATCAGACCTTATTGGAAAAAGAGGTTGGGGAAACACCGGAAGAACAGGAAGTCATAGACATTGAAGAAGTATCTGTTGACGAAGAATTCCAAACCATAGAACAAGATCTTCAGAAACTCTAATCCACAGTTTCAACCCTTTTTACACAGATCTTACATAAATAGGTTATAAATAATTCTTGACAAGGAAAAATCGCTGTGATAATATCCTCGTTATCTCAACTGCCCCAAGTGATTGGGGCTTTTTTATTAAGAATGAAAACACAAACAATTTCTGCAAAATCTATTAATACTCCTCTTGCAGCTTTTATATTAAATTTAGAAAATCGATTTGCCCAAAAAAATTATAAATCAGCTTTCAAAAACATGAACATGCAATCGATCACTAGTAATACTAAAAACCTCTTCTCGAAGAAAAAACTCCCACGACTTATCGTTCCACTGGTTGTAATAGTATTATTAGTAGTTGTCATTAATTCATTTTTCAATTCAACGTCCGGGTCTTCTGAAACTGTTGCCGGAACAAGTACAGAAGAAAGATACGAAGTTAAAGAAGCACTCGCAACAACTGAAATAAATAAAGACTTTCAATTCCCTATTAAAGACGCAAATGGAAAAGAAATTAGCAAATTCACATACACAATTTTGAATGCAGAGCTCAAGGATGAAATTGTTGTAAAAGGTAAAAGAGCGACTGCGGTAAAAGGACGTCTTTTCTTAATCCTCAATATTAAAATAACCAACAATCTCGATCAGGGAGTGCAAATCAATAGCCGAGACTATATAAGACTTACGGTAAATGGTAATGGCTCAGAGAAAATTGCTCCGGACATTCACAATGATCCGGTAGACGCGCAGGCAATCTCAACCAAAACAACAAGACTTGGGTTTGCCATCAACGAATCAGATAGTAATTTTGTATTACAAGTTGGAGAAATAAAAGGAGAGAAAGAATCAGTAAATTTATCATTTAATAGATAATTTTCTGAACCTGTTCTTTGTATCGTTTACGATACACTATATTATATAGAATATGTACAACACAGATTCTGAGCAATTACTGAAAGAAATCGTACGAGCACTACAATCACTTCAATACGGTTCAGTTGAAATAATAGTTCAAGACAAAACCGTTACCCAAATAACTGTAAGAAATATAACAAAAACAAGTATTAACATGGAAAGCAGAAAATCAGTTTCAGATTCAAAATATACAAGAATATCAACAAGAAAAAAAATTGACGTCTTGACAATCCAGGACTAGTTGAGTTATAACAAAAAGCGTATTAGCTGACCGCAAACGGAGGCTTTTCTATCCAACATTTTGTTGGGTCGAAAAGTCTCCGTTTTTTGTTCGACTTTTTCGTAAAGTTAGGTCGAATAAAGATCGGAACCAAGTGCCATTCTTAGGGCCTACCCTAGGAAAATTTAATAAGGAGGAGGTGAAACGTAATATGACAAATCTTAAAAAACAATTAGTTTCTGCTATGACAGCAGGTGCACTGCTTCTTAATGTTGCAACACCAGCTTTAGCAGCAACTTCTCTTGAAATCTCTGGTAACGGATCTGACTCTGACAGTGATGTGTATGTAAATACATCCAACAACACGACAGTTGTTCAGGACAACGAAGCAAATGTTAGCAATAATATTAGCTCCAACTCCAACACCGGAGGAAACCAAGCAGACGACAACACTGGTGGAGATGTAGAGATCGAAACAGGTGACTCCGATACCGAAGTCAACGTTTCAAACTCTCTTAACTCTAACGCAGCTCAAGTCGACTGCTGCCAAGCTGGAGACACAACACTCAAGATCCACGGAAACGGAACTGATTCTGATAACAAAGTCGATCTTGACCAGTCTAACAAGACTGAAGTCTTCCAGAACAACAAAGCCAACGTCGAAAATAAAGTAGATGTTGACTCAAATACCGGAGACAACGACGCAGATGACAATACGGGCGGAAACGTATCCATCAAAACCGGAGATGCCTCAACAACAGTTACTGTTGGAACAACAGCTAATGCTAATTCAGCAGTAGTTGGAGGAGAAGGTGATGAAGAAGGATCAATCAGTGCTTGGATAACAGGCAACGGATCTGATTCTGACAATGACATCTATCTTGATGTCAATAGTGATACAGCTCTCGTACAGGATAACGAAGCCAACGTAGAAAATAAAGTATACGTTGATTCTGAAACCGGAGACAACGATGCAAACGACAACACAGGTGGAGATGTAATGATCGAAACCGGTGATGCTGATGCTGATGTTACCATCGACAACATGGTTAACTTCAACGCAGCTGATGTTGATTGCGGATGTGTTCTTGATCTTACTGCTAAAATCTCTGGAAATGGAGAAGATTCTGATAACAAAATTAAAGCTGATTTAACAGCTGATAAGGATGTACATCAGGATAATGAATCCAATCTCGAAAACAAGGGTGATGTTGACGCAAACACAGGTGACAACGATGCTGAAGACAATACAGGTTCTGTAGACTCTGATCCATCAATCAAAACCGGTGATGCAGACACAACCGTTGATGTAGAGAATTCCGGAAATGCAAATGCATACGGACAAGATGTTGATTTCGACTGGCCAAGTTTTGATTTCGATTTCTCTTTTGATTTCGATCTCAGCGACTTACTTGACGCTCTCGGAATGTAAACATATTCTTGGAGTTTGTAGGGTGCTCCTGCCTTCGCACTTCAGCAGGACCCCTACAAACACAAGAACAAAATAAAGAAAATAATAGAAATTAACAAACAAAAAAATGAAATATACAATTAAAACAAAAATATTATCTATTTCGCTAATCATTCTTCTGATGGTTGGACATCTTTCCCCTGCTCTGGTTTATGCAGAAGTTCCAACAGCACCCGAAGCACCAACTGCTCCTGCTGCACCAACAGCACCCGAAGCACCAACTGCTCCTGCTGCACCAACAGCACCCGAAGCACCATCTGCACCCAAAGCACCAACACTCGGAGATGATGAGGATGAAGAGGAAGACAACGGTACCAATGAAGAACAAAATAACAACAATAATGAAGAGGAAAATACTGATGCTGAATCTACAAATTTGGAAGAACAGCCAACGCAACAAGCTACACAGTCCTCTACTCCTCAACAGACAACCAATTCAGGTGGCGAGGTTGGAGATGTAGAAATTGGTACCGGCGATGCAACATCTCAAGGAACGTTGGCAAACAGCATTAATAATAATGGTGCAGTAACAGGAAGTGGAACAGGAGCCGGAGGAGCGACTGTCACAAATAGTGGTAATGGCGAAGGTTCTTCTAACACCGGATCAGCAACCCTCGGAAATAATAACACTACGGTCCAGGGAAATAGTGCAGCCGTCGGAAATGGAATGGATCAAAGTGCTGTATCGGGAAACAACTCAGCTTCGGGTAATGTTGGTAATTCTTTAATTCAAACCGGGGATGCAAATGTAACCGGAACGATCTGGAATGATATTAATACCAACATTGAAGGTCTTATGGTATCAGAGTTTAATGTGGTTGATGATCATGTTGGAGATTTAGTTCTGGATTTTGACGCTAATTGCATAATTGGCTGCACACCTGGTTCCACCGCCGTACAAAATACCGGAAACGGATCTGACAGCGACAACACAGCAAATGTAGATACTACAAATAATAATCAGACCTTCCAAACTAATGATGCAGACCTTGAAAATAGCATGACGCTTCTGGCAGACAGCGGTAATAACGTAGCAGACAGTAATACAGGTGGAAATTCTACAATTGAAACAGGTGATGCAAATGTAGCTGCAAATGTTATGAATTTTGTAAACAATAATATTGCGGGAAATGTGATATTGGGTGTTGTAAATCTTTTTGGGGACCTTATTGGAGATATTATACTTCCCGATAACCCATTTACATGTGCCGCATGTGTTGCAAGTGCCTTGGCTGGGAATACCGGGAATGGATCTGACAGTACAAATAACGCAGGAATAAATACGGAGAATAATAACGAAACGTATCAATTTAACAATGTAGATATCGAAAACAATCTTATCCTCGACTCTCAAACCGGAGACAATTCTACATCATCAAATACCGGTGGAACAAATTCGGTTACCACAGGTGATTCTTCGGTTCAAGCCAATACACTCAACGTAGCAAACAGCAATTTGAATGGACAAAACTGGTGGTTGGTGCTCGTTAATCGAGCTGGTCAATGGATTGGTCAGATCGTTGGTGCACCTCAAGGATCTATGTTTGCAGGATCCGAAGGTACTGAATTCACCGTCGATGAATACGGGCAAATAACTGCAGTCAATAATGGAAATGGATCAGGTTCCACAAATAATGCAAACGTTAATCAAGAAAACAACAATGTGCTTGTACAAGACAATAATGCAAAAATTGTAAATAATCTTGACCTCACAGCAAATACGGGAGAAAACAGCGCATCACGAAATACCGGAGGAAATTCGTCGATCAACACGGGAGATGCATCGATTATTGCCAATCTTATCAATTTTGTAAACAATAATATCTCCGGCGGAAATCTTATGGTTACATTTGTAAATGTATTCGGAAACTGGAATGGAAATCTTATAACTCCAGGTCAAAAAAAGCTTACTCAAAATAATAACTCGCAGCAACATATCGGTGGGCAAGCATCAAATAACGAACCGTCAAAAAATAATAACAACAATAACAACCCGACCAAAACTACAACCGCACTTGTTGCAGGTGCACAAAGCGAGAAAAAATCAGAGCCTAAATCAACAAACAATACAACCACCGGATCAAACAATAAAGAATCAAAAGTATTAGGCGCTATAAACAATTCAAATGATGAGCCGTCAAATACAAATACCGGGAACCTTAACGAAGCAGTTGTCCAAGCAGAACAAAATGATGTTGTCACCATAAATCTGGCTTGGCTTCTTCTCCTTATCCCTCTTATGGGTATAGGATTTGGCGCATACTATATTGCAAAAAAAACTGCGGTAACAAGAATGTTTCATCCTACTACAACGTAGATCTATATGATACGGAGAATTATTGTATTACTAACAATTCTCCTGCCCACAATAGCACTTCAGCCAAGAGTAATTTTTGCGGAAGAAATTAATCTGGAAGTCTCCGGTAATGGAGAGAGCTCAACCAGCGAAGTACAAGTTCAAACCCAAAATCAGACAAACGTTACCCAGAATAACGAAGCACAGGTCTCAAATGAGGTCGAAAACAATGCAAATACCGGAAATAATACCGCATCAGATAACACAGGTGGACAAACAAATATTGAAACCGGTGATATCACAGCCGAAACGACGATTGAAAACTCCAATATAAATACGAATATAGCTACCGATAATTCATGTTGTATTCAATCGACAAATATCACCATTTCGGGAAACGGATCAGAATCAAATAACACGGTTACTATTGCAAATAACACAACATCAAATATCCATCAAACGAACAACGCAACCATTTTCAATAAAGATGTGGTAAATGCCAACACCGGATATAACAGCGCATCAAATAACAACGGGAATGTAAGTATTATTACGGGTAATATAACGGTCGCCTCGTTGATTACAAACTCAAACATAAACAATTCTTTCGCAAAAGGCTCCCAGTCTGTTGAAAGCATTACCGCAAAAATTGTCGGTAACGGTGAAAACTCTGTTAATACCATTAGTGCAAAGATCAACAAGGAGTTTAATGCGATACTGAACAACTACTTCTATATCGAAAATCTCTCAATCCACAACCTCAATACCGGATATAACACAGCAGACGGAAATCTTGGTAATGTCTCTATCAAAACAGGAGATATCGATTCTTCAATTACAATTGAAAATGTAGATATTAACTCAAACTTCACTGAAATTGATTGTGATGATTGTCATGAAGAACCGCCGGTTTGTGACCCTTGTGAGGATTGCAATACCGGAGCCAAACCAAAAGAATGCGACAATAGTAATCCTCCAACAACCCCACCAACCAAACCGGGTGGAGGCGGTGACAATCCATCAAACCACAACAATGGTGGTACCGGAGGCAACAATCCTGGAGCAATTCTTGGACAAATGCTTCCTGCAACAGGTGCAAACTTAACAATTTGGATGACACTTGCAGCGCTTATCATGTTCTTTATGGGTTGGTATCTGCGTTTCCGCTCAGGTTGCGCACCGGGCTTTTTGAGAGTTTAACTTTCTCCTTGAATTCCTCTCCACTTCCCTCTATAATCGCCACCAAATGAACAAAAATCGAAAATTGAAAATAGCAAACAATATTACAAAGATTATTGCAAACATCCTAATCATATCCGGGGTTTGCATGCTTCTTTTTATTTACCTTCCGTTTATTAGGCTACTCATCCCCTCCACCCCGATTGAGGTAAAACCGAGTTCAGAATTTACCGTCATGATTCCATCAATAAATGCCCGGTCAAAAATTGTTGAAAATGTTAATCCTTGGGAAAAATCTGTGTATCAAAAGGCATTACAAAAAGGTGTTGCGCACGCACGAGGAACGTCTTTTCCGGGTGAGGCGGGAACCATTTTTCTTTTTGCTCACTCAAGCGATGTTCCTTGGAGAATCACACGAACCAACACGCCGTTCATGAAATTACCCTTGATTAAAAACGGAGATGAGATATTCCTGTCAAAAGACGGAACATTGTACAGATACAAAGTTATCGATAAACAAACAATAAGCCCGTACGATGTTTCGTTTCTTGAAAATACCGCACAAGACAGGTTAATTCTGCAAACCTGCACACCACCGGGAACAGATTGGAAGAGATTATTAGTGTTTGCCGAATTACAGAAGAATTAGTTAGTTATATCTGCACAAGCCACGACTGTCTCGTCAATTGTAGATGCATGAACCTGAACCGAAAGAGGCAACCCCCAAAGCAGCTCTTGTTTTGAAGTTTCAAGGGTAGTCTTCGATGATCCATCAATGAGATCTACCAGATGAAGCTTGGCTTCACCGGGATATGCACAACTTCCATAATGAATACCTGCGGTTTGTTTGGATTCACTGGACCCAAGCAAACGCACACTCACAACCGCCATACCATTCTCATCATCTTCAATTGTAACTGTACCTGATTGTTTGGAACCCTCTATGGCAACAAGCCTCATCACTCCCTCACCCTCTTCTACCATCTCTTTTTCACCAATTGCTTCCTGTGAATCCTCAAATTCAGACTTATTTACTTGCAATGTATCCTTTAATTCATTTTTTGGACTTGTGGGGCTTTGAATATTCTGTTGGTAAAAAAGGAAGCCAGCAAGTAGAACTGCTGCGGTAACCCCTACCATTATAAAATGAACGGGACCGAGTCCACTTGATGATTTTGTAACCCTGGTCACTTTCTTCGCGGGAGTTTTTTTGGTCTTTCGAGCAGCCATAGTATATTAACTATTACAATTCTTGAATCTTTTGTCAAGAAGCGAATAATTCCTGTAGAATTCTTTCGGTTTCAGGGGTCAAATCTAGATGACCGGGAAATTTATCAACCCAAACTAAATCTGTCTGATCTTCAAGAATTCGTGGAATTCCGTTACTTATCACAGAATAGTACACCAGGTGAATTTTCTTCGATGGAATGTCGATACATGAAATATATGTAACATCGACTATATCCTCATATCCAACTTCTTCATGAAGCTCTCTTTTCAAAGCATTAAGAAGATACTCTCCCTCCTCTATTCCACCACCGGGAAACTCATACATTCCACCGAGTGTGTCATGGAGTGCTCTTTGAGTTAAAAGAATTTTGCCCCGTCTTCTGAGCACTCCTTTAACAGCAACTAATCTTTTCTTATTATTATGATGTGCAATTTCGCACCGCAATCCTGATTTTTTCATCCGTATATTTTACCACATTTCTATTTGTGAATTAGTTTGATATAATAGTCTAATCTGCCCACCAAGGGCAGATTTTTTATGGCAAAAAAAGGAATTCATCACAGAACATTTCCACAAAATTTGGCAAATAAATTTATCAAAAAAACTCGGTGGAAAAGAAAAAATCCTAAAAGGATATACATAAATGGTATATCATTTGCCCAAAGACATCCGTTTTTTGCTTTTTTTATATCTCTGGCAATTCTACTGCTAGTAATAATTTTAGGCAGCGTTGTCTTTCGTACCAAACCGGGCGAAGAAGTAAAACGGACACAGGTTAAGGAAGTTGAAGTTTTTAGACTTGGCCAATCACCAACAATTTCAGTACAAGGACAGGTAAGTAAATCAGGCGTTGTAAAAATAGTCGCACAATCTCCCGGTATTGTTAGTGCAATCCATGTAATTGAAGGGGCCGAAGTAGGAAAAGGTAAGACTCTCATTAGTCTCTCTTCAAATTACCAAGGTGGCAATGCATTCTCACTTCAAAGACAACTGGCCGGTCTTCAATACAAAAATACAAAAGATACATACGATACGCAAAAGGACATTATTGCAAAACAGAAAGATCTGATTAATAAACAGAGCGAGAACTCTGACGAGCTAAGGAAAATCACTCAAAGCTCAATAGATGAAACTCAATCTCTAGTTAATTTAAATACTACAATTCTTGATAAAGTAAAAAATGACATTAACAATCTTGAATCAACAAACATAAATGGAGCAAATGACCAGGCAATTCTTGGACTCCAACAACTTCAGGCACAAATTCAGGGTGGAACCAACCAATTACAATCAGCTCTACGATCTGCCAAATATCAAATTGATGAAGACAAACCGGTACAAGACATGGAGGATATTAATAAAGACATCGCCCTCAAGCAAATTGAAATCCAGGAAAAAGCACTAAAACTTGGTCTTGAAATTGCAGGAGTTCAGCTCAGACTTGCTAAAGTTCTAGAATCAACAATGTTTCCTGCTTCCCCCCTCAATGCAACCGTTCAAAAAGTTCATGTGAAATTAGGAGACAGCGTAGCCCCCGGAATGCCGCTCGTTACACTCGCAGGAAATAGTGGAGTAATAATTGTCGATGCCAAAGTAACGCAAAAAACGGCGGCAAGTATTTCTGCCGGGGCAATGGCTAAATTAGACGTGAATGGAACTACGATTGAAATTTCGCCTTCGTTTATTTCAACCGAGGCAACTTCGGGTCAACTATATTCCGTTATTTTCTACATCGATGAAAAGCATCAAGAACTTTTTACAGATAACGCTTTTGTGACTGTCACTCTTCCTGTCGGACTTTCAAATACTGGAATTTCTTTTATTCCGGTAGATAGTGTTTTTCAAACTCAGGAAGAAGCGTATGTTTTTGTGATTAATAATAACAAGGCTCAGAGTAAAAAAGTTACACTTGGTGAAATTACCGGCGGATATGTAATGGTAGAAAGCGGGCTCAATCCTTCGGAAACAATTATCCTCAACAGGACTGTTTCGGAGGGTGAAACCGTACGGACTAGAAATTAATATGTATGAAGACCTCTCAATATCTTAGATCATTACGGTACGACCCTAAACTTGGTAACTCGTTCTTTGCAAAATATACTCAGAATCTAAGAATGGGAATTTTAATTCTCATAGGTATTCTTGTATTCGGAATTTTGTCGTACTTGTCTCTTCCGAGAAAGCTAAATCCTACCATTAATATTCCGCTTGTTATAGTATCGACAGTTCTACCGGGCGGAACACCGGGAGACATGGAATCGCTGGTTACGGTTCACCTCGAAGATGCGATACGGGGAATTGATAATGTCAAAACAATCTCATCGAGCTCACGCGAATCAGTCTCAATCATACAGGTGGAATTTGAGTCCGGGGTTGACGCAGAAAAAGCAAAAAATGATGTTGAATCTGTAGTGTCGGGAGTAGACGATCTACCCGAAGACGCTCTTGAACCAAATATTGATAAGCTTGATTTTGAAAATCAGCCGATTTGGACATTTAATCTCGTTGCAAAAAATGATGACAGAGCGAGTTTGATTCGATTTGCAAGAAATTTGAAAAACGACCTTGAAGACCTTCCATCTATTGATAGAGTCGGAATAACGGGAATTGATGAACAAGAGATTCAAATAATTTTAA
>CAZBEA010000012.1:10645-20747 GCA_964490835.1 uncultured Gammaproteobacteria bacterium | reverse complement strand
GTCCTTTGGTTCCGGCAAAAAGAGACAGAGTTTGCTCGACTTCAGACAGTGGTTGATATTGAGGTTGCTTCAGAATTTCCGAGACTCTTTTCCCCCGTTCAATTTTCTTTAAAGTTGCTTCATCAAGATCGCTTCCGAACTGCGCAAACGCTGCAAGTTCTCGGTATTGAGAAAGATCAAGCCTCAAGGGTCCTGCAACTTGTTTCATAATTTTGGTCTGAGCTGCCCCCCCAACGCGTGACACCGAAATTCCTGCATTGATTGCCGGTCTCATGCCTGAGTTGAACAAATCGGTTTCAAGAAAGATTTGACCATCGGTAATTGAGATAACATTTGTTGGAATATATGCAGAGACGTCTCCGGCTTGAGTTTCAATGATAGGAAACGCGGTAATTGATCCTCCACCTTGATTGTCTGCCATTCGCGACGCTCGTTCTAGGAGTTTGGAATGGAGATAGAAAATGTCTCCAGGATAAGCTTCACGTCCTGCCGGTCTCTTCAGGAGGAGTGAGATCTGTCGATATGCCCATGCATGCTTGGAGAGATCATCATAAATCACAAGGACGTCTTCTCCCTTATCCATAAAATATTCTGCTATCGCAACAGCGGTAAATGGGGCAAGGTACTGAAAAGCTGCCGGGTCAGATGCACTTGCGGCTACAATAATTGTGCTGTCAATTGCTCCCTGTTCGGTTAATTTTCCCTGAATTTGTGCAATATTTCCCCTTTTTTGTCCGATCGCACAATAAATTGAAATTACTCTTTTAAGACCCAAATCCTTTTTCTGCTGATTAATGATGGTATCAATTGCAATTGCTGTTTTGCCGGTATTCCTATCACCTATAATGAGCTGTCTTTGTCCGCGACCGATCGGGATCATTGCGTCAATTGCTTTGATTCCTGTCTTGAGTGGGGTGTCAACCGGTTGACGCGCGACAACACCCGGTGCAATCTTCTCAAGCGGGTAGTCCTTGCCTTTTAATTTAAGAGCTTTGCCATCGAGAGGATTTTGTAGTGGATCGATTACTCGCCCCAAAAGATCATCCGATCCGATCACCCCAAGCAGTCGTTGGGTTGTCTTTATCTCCATTCCCTCTTCAAGAGCAAACGTATTTGAAAGTAAAATAATTGAGACTTCATCTTCGTCGATTCCCAGAACCAGCCCCTTGTCTCCTGTCTCGAATTCCACTTCTTCACCAAACCCAGCCTCCGAAAGACCCGAAGCTCGTACGATTCCGTCTCCAACATATTCAACTCGCCCGGTATTAACGGCTTTTGTAGAAAGGCTTGTCGAAGCAAGCTGTTTTTCGATTTCTTTTAACAATTCTTCCGATTTCATTATTGTGATAATTCTTGAACCATTTGTATTATATAGTGTTTTATGCTCATATCAATAACCGTATCTTGTTTGACTACTCGCATTCCAGCTCCAAGACTTTTGTCTGTTTGAAAAATCACGTCAAGCGGTTGATATAGATCTTTTAATGTTTTCTTCTCTGCACTAGATAGCTCTGTGGTCGTCGAAAGTGTAACGGTTCTTTTTTTCAACTCGAGACGCACAAATTTTCCCAGTCTTTTTAATTCTGAACTTGTCAGATTTTTTGACAGAAAAGAGACTACGTCCTGTGGGACATCAGTCTGAGATGCAAGTAAGATTGCAATTTTCTTTAGTTTTTTATCCTTTTGCATTCTTTAGTTCCTCAATATTTCTCTTGATAATTTTTTCCTGTTCGTCTTTTGTGAACAAATTATGAATAGATTTTTGCAATAATTCCTCAGATAATTTCAAAGAAATCCTTCGAGCCTCTCTTTGCATATTTTCAAATTCAAGTTGTGCAGCTTTTTTGGCATCAGCCAGCATCTTTTCAGTCTCTTCTTTTGTTTTGTTCATAATCTTAAGTCTTGCTTCTTCCGCATTCTTTTGTGTTTGTAGCAATATTTCTTCTGCTTCAAGTGATGCATTTTTTAGGATTTGCTCACGCTCATCTTCAGCCGACTGCAGGGCTTTCTCTGCTTTTTCCGCATCGGAAAGCCCCTTTTCTATTCTTTTCTCACGATCTTTTATAACCTTGAGTAAAGGCTTGTATAAAAACTTTTTAAATATAAACGCTAAGATTAAGAAATTTATAATCTGCGCTATAAATAATTTGGGGTCAAACCCAAATTGGTCAAATAGTTCCATAAGTATCTACTATCCTGTAAAAGCAATAATCAGGGCGTAAATTGCGATAGCTTCAGCAAAAGCCATGGATAAAAGCATCGGTGGTAGTATTTTACCTGCAGCTTCCGGGTTGCGTCCGATTGATTCCATAGCCTTAAAACCGATAAGAGCAATTGCCAATGCCGGCATCATACCTCCGAGCGCAATAACAAGTCCTGATGAAATTGAAATCTCCATCTAGTGCTCACCTCCTTCTGAATGGGGGGTTACCAATATCGACATAAATACCATTGTCAACATTGCAAAAACAAGCGCTTGTACGAGCGCAACGATAGTTTCGAGCAAAAGAAAAGGAATAGGTGCCAGAAAAGCAAAAAGACCTGAAATTGTCGCAAGAACTACTTCACCGGCGTATATATTCCCAAAAAGACGAAATGAGAGAGAGAAGAGTTTGGTTCCCTCCGATATGAATTCGAGAAGTCCAACAAAAAGGTAGATTGGGTTGAGTGAAACAAACCGCATTAGGTATTCGCGAAATCCATTATATTTGATACTCAGAATGTGGGTTGCAAAAATTGACACAGATGCAAGTGCAAGTGTTGTGTTGAAATCACTCGTTGTTGCGCGCAAAAGCGGAACCAAGGTTCTTTCTCCCTCATGCATCTCAAAATACCCAATGCTTCCAAATCCCGGTAGAAGCCCAAACATGTTATTTGCAAAAATAAATATGAAAAAAGTAACAAACCACGGATAAATGCTTTTTGTATATTTTCCGGCAATTTGCTGTGTAAGAGAGTAAAATCCCTCAATCACGGGTTCTACAGCACTCTGGACACGACCGGGACGAATGGAGATATTGGTGGCAATTTGATATACGAGTGCCAGAAGGACGATGTCAACGACCGCCGTGGCTATGAGAGTATTGGTGATTGGAAAACCACCAAGTTCAACTATAGCTTCGGGCGCTAGTGATGACATGACTCGAATATTGTATAGAAAGGAAGCAAACGAGTCAACGGGGATTTGCTTTAGTTCTGAATCTTGTGTCTTCTAATATCGTCGACGATAATAACCGGTCTATCGTCTTTAAAGTCCAATTTGCCCGCGACGATAACGATTGAGTCGCGGATAAGAAAATTTTTGTATTCTTCAAAAATTTTAGGGAAAATAACACACTCAAGAGTTTGACCTGTGTTATCTTCAAGTCCCAAAAATGCCATTTCACTATTCGATTTTTTTGTAATAATTTTTTTAACATTGGACACGAGTCCACCAATTTTTACTCGTACACCTTCCGGGGCTTCGGATATTTCTTCAAATGTATGGGTTGATATACTTATAATTGTTTCCATTTCCCGACTTAGCGGATGGTCTGTGAGGAAAAAACCGAGAAGCTCTTTTTCAAAGCTTAGCTTTTCTTGAGCAGAGAATTCCTCAATGTCACCCGAAATCGTAAGTGTTTGCTGTGGAAGGTCTTCATCATCCAGACCGTCAAAAAGTGAGGTTTGGTTTTTGGCCTTAGTCTTTGAAGTCTTGTCAATCGAAGCAACAATCTCCGGCATGCTTGCCAAAATTGAGGCTCTGTTTCCAAAGTCATCAAAAGCTCCCGCTTTAATAAGGCTTTCCAATGTTTTTTTATTTACTTTTTGAAGGTCAACTCTTCTCGCAAAATCATACAGGCTGACAAAGGGTCCATTATTTCGTGCTTCAAGAATAGTGCTGATTGCTGCCGCACCCACATTTTTAATTGCTGATAGACCAAATCGTATCTGGTGATTTTCTATTGAAAAATCAAACATCGATTTATTGACCGACGGGGCAAGAATTACAAGATTGAGTCTTCGGCATTCGGCAATAGCTTGTGAGATCTTTTCGTTCCGTGCGGGACCCGATGTGCCACGCGATTCAGCTGTGAGCACAGCAGTCATGAATTCAACAGGGTAATGTGCTTTTAAATACGCTGTTCTAAATGCAATTGTCGCATAACACGCGGCATGTGCTTTCCCAAAACCGTATCCGGCAAACGGCTCGAATGATCGCCACAAAAGCTCCGCTCTTCCTCTGGTCATGCCGTGCTCGACACATCCTTCAATAAATTTTTCGTGCTGTTTTTTCATTTCCTCGGGGATTTTCTTTCCGACTGCTTTTCGTAATTTATCGGCTTCAAGCCACGAGTATCCCGCAACTTTAATTGCGGTCAACAGTAAATCGTCCTGAAAGGTAATAATTCCGTATGACTCCTTGAGGACCTCTTCAAGTCTTGGGTCTGGATAGTCGATAAGGTTTGGGTTATTTTTTCGTTTTATGAATTCCGGGATATTGGCCATAGGCCCCGGACGGTAGAGCGCAACCATCGCCTGGAGATCAAAAATCGTAGTGGGTTTTAACTCTTTAATATATCTTCTCATTCCGGCAGATTCGAGCTGGAAGACCCCGGTAGTCTCACCTGAGGCAAGAAGTTGGTAAGTTTTGGGGTCATCTACCGGTGCTTTCGCAAAATCAACCTCGATGCCCTTGTTTTCTTTAATAAATCTGAGTGATTCTTGTATGATGGTAAGATTGCGAAGCCCGAGAAAATCAATTTTTAAGAGACCGACACCATCTTCACCGACCGTGTACATGTCGTATTGGGTTACGTTTTTTTCGCCCGTCGGGTCTTTCTGAAGCGGAGTGTATTCCGTCAAATCCTTATCTGCTATCACAACACCTGCTGCGTGAACCGATGCATGGCGAGCAACACCTTCTAATTTTTTGGCAATATCTATTAATTTTCGTGTCTCAGGCTCTGATGAATATGCACGTGCAAGATCTTGATTGATTTCTATGGCATTATCTATGTGCATCGGGAAGCCTTGTGCGCCGGGAGGAATCATCTTGGCAATTCTATCTGGTGCAGCGTATGGCATGCCCAGTGCGCGTCCTGCGTCACGAATTGATTGTCGCGCCTCCATCGTACCAAAGGTTATGATTTGTGCAACCTTTTCCTGGCCATATTTGCTGGTAACATACGCAATTACTTCATCGCGTCTATCATCGGCGAAATCAAGATCAATATCAGGTGGTGAAGGGCGCATCGGGTTTAGAAATCTCTCAAAGGGGAGCTTAAAGAAAAGTGGGTCAACATCGGAGATTTGAAGTGCATATGAGACTATGGATCCTGCATTAGACCCCCTTCCTGGACCAACCGTTATTCCATTTGATTTGGCCCAGTTTACAAAATCGGCTACGATAAGAATATATTTCTCGTATCCTTTTCCGGTGATAATTCCCAGTTCGTATTCGGCGCGATCTTGCATTTCTTTTGTGACTATTCCATATCTTTTAGATAATCCTTCATCGACCTTCTTACGTATATATTCGACCGCATCGACTCCACCCGGTACGTCAAAGATTGGCATAATCCAATTCCCCATCGGGATCTCTACATTGCATTTCTCGGCAATTTTTACCGTATTTTTTATCGCTTCCGGATATTGATCAAAAAGTGATGACATCTCTTCAGGTGATTTTATATACATATCTGGTGAGTCGATCATCGTAAGTGCTCTGTTTTTATCAAGGACAGTCGTCTGGGTTTGAATTGCGAGTAAAATATCTTGTGCTTCGGCATCTTCTTCTTTCGTGTAATGATTGTCGTTGGTCGCAACGAGCGGAATCCCAAGTTTTTTTGAAAGTTCTACAAGACCCTTGTTAAGAATCGCCTGGTCGGGAATTTTATCGTGATATTGTAATTCTATATAATAGTCATCACCAAATATCCCAACCATTTCAAGTGCTTTTCTTTCCGCCTCATCAATTCTGCCTTTTAAAATGTCCTGTGCAAAGTATCCATTGAGACATGCGGATAATGCAATTAGCCCTTCGTGGTATTTGTCCAAAAGCTCTATGTCTATACGGGGTTTGTAGTAGTATCCTTCAAGATGTGAAAGAGATACCAGCTTCATTAAATTTTTGTATCCTTGGAAATTTTTAGCTAGTAAAATTATATGATTGTATACTGCACTCTCTTTGCTCTCCCTATCAAAACGCGATTTCGGCGCAAGGTACATCTCGGCTCCAATAATGGGTTTGATCTCTAATTCTTTGCATGTTTTATAAAATTTGAGAGCACCGTACATGTTTCCATGATCAGTAATAGCAATAGAATGCATCCCTAGTTCTTTTGCGTGTTTTACCATGGGTTTGATTTTCGAGAGACCGTCGAGTAGTGAAAATTCCGAATGGTTATGAAGATGTACAAAGTCCGTCATATGTTATGCAGCTTGTTGAGGAGCATTAATTCTTTTGATTGTATTAACAAGTCCTTTAGGAGAAGATGTAGGAGCTTCTTTTTCTTCAATCTTAATTTCAGAAAGTGCCTCTTTTGCGAGCTGTTCCGAAGCTTCCCAATTTGCAGGTTTCATTTCTACTAATGCTCCGCGTATCCCCAGGGGTTGGGTTAGGGTAGTTTGTTTTCCATTGTGGTTAAAAGATAGGGTGTGATTTTGGGCAAATAAATCTGCAATCCTTTGTGCAGGAGCTTGCGCATCGTCAAGTGAAGTGTTGGGAAACATCACAGCAAATTCATCCCCACCCCAACGAGAAGCATCATCACCCTCACGTAGACATGAGCGAATGAGTTCTGCAGCTTTTTTTATCAATTCATCACCGGCATCAAGGCTGAATTTATTGTTAAAATTTCCCAATCCTCTCAGGTCAGCGAATAATATTGACAGAGGAGTTCCATCTCTTTGGGCCCGGGCTATTTCAATCTTCCTTCTCTCTTCATACCCGTTCCTGTTATTAAAACCGGTAAGTAAATCTTTTAGACCAGCCAACTCTATCTCTGTTCTCTTTAAAGCATCTTTTCTGGCAAATGTTCGGTGTTTTACAGGATCGATCCCATCTTCAAGCATCATGTCCTGGATTTCTTCTTCATTGCGGCGGAAAATGTGTGCGGAATTATCATCAATTCCTTCGGGAAGTGTTTCTAATTCTTTTAAAAGCTCATCGTTTTCAGGAGTTTCTGTTATGTGAGAGGCAAGATTGCCCAGTTCTTGATCGTGATCCATTATTTCTTCTTAAGCTCAGTTAAATATAAATATATCTTAAGCTTTAAGTTGTTCTAGTATAGCACTTTTGACCTGATTCATGTCCACTTTTCGGGCGAGTTTTTTCATTGTTTGACCTATAAGGAACATGAGCACTGTTTCCTTTCCTGCCCTGTAATCAGCTACCGGTTGGGGGTTTTCCACGAAAACTTCACCAATTATCTTCTTTAGTTCCTCAGGGTCAATGGAAGCAACCATTTTTGATGCTCTTATTTGTGCCACAAGTTCTTCTGGGTTAACTTTTGTAATATCGATTTTTTTATTGATTATTTCATTCGCGAGATCTTTTACCTCAAATGTTTCATTAATTATGCTTTTTGCAGCTAGTTCAAAGTAATCTGCGAGATTTTTTTCTCTGGTTAAAATTTCAGCAGATGAAGCTGGAATTGAATATTCTTTTTGAAATCTTTCTGCTTTCTGAATGGGTAGTTCTGGAATGTCAATTTTCAGTTTATCTATATGACCATCCTGGAACTCAATAGGTGGGATATCGGGTTCGGGAAAATAACGATAATCGTGTGCTTCCTCTTTTGATCTCTGTGAAACTGTGATGTTTTTGAATTCATTCCAGCCTCGTGTTTCTTGAACCGGAATATCGTTTTTATCGAGTAGTTCTGCGTGTCTTTTCTCTTCAAATTGAATTGCTTTATCTACGAATTTAAAAGAATTAATGTTTTTTACTTCAACTTTATATTTGGCTAGTTCAATTTGGCCTTCAGGACGAAGTGAAATATTCGGTTCAAGCCTCATATGGCCCTTTTCCATATCGGCATCCGAAACCCCAAGATATCGAATTATTTTTTGTAATTCTGTCAAAAATATTTTGGCTTCCTCGCCCGATCTAATATCGGGTTCGGTGACGATTTCAACCAGAGGAACACCAGACCTATTGAAATCGATGAGAGATACATCCTCGCCGTCGACTGTTGCGTGTGATAGTTTGCCCGTGTCTTCTTCCATATGGACTCTGGTTATTCCGATTCTTTTCTTTGTCCCATTGATATCTATTTCAAGATATCCTTTCTCACCAAACGGGTGAAGATATTGGCTGGTCTGGAATCCTTTGGCAAGATCAGGGTAAAAGTAATTTTTTCTCTCAAAAAATGACTTTGTATTGATGGAACAATTAAGAGCGAGCCCAATCTTTACACAATCCTCGATTGCCTGACGGTTTGGGAAGGGAAGCGCGCCTGGGAGTCCAAGACAAACAGGGCACGTTCGTGTGTTAGCTTCATCGTTGAGCGTGGGAACAGGACACGAACAGAACATTTTCGATTTTGTCGAAAGTTCCACATGTATTTCAAGGCCGACTATCGTTTCGTATTTCATAACTATTCTTCTCTCTGGTTTACAAGACCTCCCATGTATGTGGCACTATAAACCTCTTTATCGTTTCTATAAATTCTTTCCTTTCCCTCAAATTTCTCAAGTGTTCCACTCCAATTGTTTGTATATTTCATATTCCCATTTACCAATTCTTTGGGTCCACGCACGGGAAATATAGAATCTGTATTGTCTAAGGCTCTTCTTAGGTGTTGGTAAACTTCCACAAAATCTTCTACATCCGTATTTACAGACCCGTAATAAACTGCCGACCAGAAGGGTTTTCCTTGGAACAATACTGTCTGGCATCCGGCGTACGGCTCTCCTCCCCAGTATGTGTCGACTGTGTTCCATTCTCCATCTTCTGAGGTATGTCGTATGGTTTTTGATCCATCGGGATTTTTTGTCCCAGGATCTTTTGCATAACCTTCTTTTGAGAATACATGAAGATAATTTTCTAAATTATTACTATTCATAGTTCCGGTTTCCTCTCAAATAATCTTGTTTCTTGTTCGAATGCTGATCCGGCTTGGAATAATTTTTTTTCTGAAAAGTGCGGACCCATGAATTGAATTCCGATTGGCAATCCTGCATCTGAAAATCCCGCCGGCACTGAAAGTCCCGGAATTCCTGCAAGATTGGCGTTAACCGTATAAACATCTGAAAGATACATCGCAAGCGGGTCAGATGCTTTCTCACCAATCTTCCAAGCAGGGGTAGGAGAGACAGGAGAAATAATAAGATCAACAGTTTTGAATGCGTCAAGAAAATCATTTTTAATAAGTGTTCTGACCTGCATTGCTTTTTTGTAATATGCATCGTAATATCCAGACGAAAGCGTGAAGGTTCCGAGCATTATTCTTCTTTTTGCCTCTTTCCCAAAAGCCGATCGATCGTTACCAAATCTCACACCGTCGTATCGTGCAAGATTAGATGATACCTCCGAAGGCTGGATTATATAATAAGTTGCAACCCCGTATTCCGTGTGCGGAAGAGATATATCAACTATTTCTGCACCTAATTTTTCGAGAGTTTTGAGCGATTCTTCAAATACTTTTCTTACTTCATCTGACAATCCTTCGCCAAGATACTCTTTCGGAACACCAACTTTTAATCCTTGAACACCCTTTTCAAGATCAGTCGTATAATCATCGATTTCTTTGTCTGATACGGTTGCATCATGACTGTCAAAGCCTTGGGTTATATTTAGAACGAGAGCTGAATCTTTTACTGTTTTTGTAATATGCCCCATCGTGTCAAGCGATGATGCCATAGCAACTACTCCATATCGTGGAACAAGTCCGTATGTGGGCTTGAGACCGACAGTATTAGTAAAACTTGCAGGCTGACGAGTTGAACCACCGGTATCGGTAGCAGTTGAAAAAGCCACAAGAGATGCGGCAACCGAGGCTGCAGATCCGCTCGATGAGCCTCCGGGTACAAATTCTTTATTCCAAGGATTTTTTGTCGAACCAAAATCAGAATTTTCACCAGATGCCCCGTGTGCCCATGCGTCGTGATTGAGCTT
>CAZBEA010000012.1:9164-10545 GCA_964490835.1 uncultured Gammaproteobacteria bacterium | reverse complement strand
GAATTTAAATCTTTATCGTGTAATTCAATTCTTTTTAAATATTCAGCAACAACTTCTGAGACAGAAAATTTTTTGGAGCGATAGCCCTCGAGTAATGAAGAGATTGTATATGTAGCTATGTCCATAATTTATGTTGTATCGACGAGTTTGGGTACTTTAAAAAGTGAATTGTTTTTATTTCGTGCTCCCGAAAGTGCTGCGTCCTGAGTTAGGCATTCGTCTTTTGCCTCATCGGTCCGTAGTCTATTTACGAGTCCCGTAATTTGTGCTGTGACTTCCACACTTTCTGTATTAACTTTCTCTAATGATTTTATGTAATTCACAATATCACCTAATTGCACAGAAAATAGTACTTCTTCATTTATATCTATAAACAGATTTGCTAGCTTGGCTAGTTTTTTTATATTATTGGGATCATCGAAGTAGATTTCTTTAAATACATTACTTGAGGAACCAATATTATTGAATTTTTCGTCTTGGTAACTTTGGGAATTTAATTTAGGTTCAACTTTAGTATTTTTTCCTATATATGTATTGTCAGAACCTTGAATAGTAGTTATATTTACTGCTGATACTGTGCCAGAAGAACTATTGCTGGAAACTGAAGTTATTGAGGATGATGACTGATCTGTAATAAAGTATGACATTTTTCATCTCTTTGGTTCCACAGCAAATTCAGTTTCTGCAATTTCATTATCATTCGCAAAGAGTTTGAAATGATATTTTCCTGGATCTTTAAATGTTGCATCCTGAACTCTAATGATAATATTGAAACTTGGCTTCTCTACATCTGGTAATTCAACATCCATTGTGGGTGACGGATTAATTATCATATTGCCATTTGAATCATATAATTTACCGACAATCGAGAGCTTTTTACTTGAAAGATTTGAAGCCTTAAAATTTCCAACTAACACAAATTCTCTATGCATAACGGGAAATCCTTCGGCATAAACTATATCATAAATTCCATTTATGCTAATCTTACCTCCTTCACCAGCTTGAGCATGTTCGCAAATCAAAAAATAATTTTTAATTATATTCATATTTGTATTATAACTTTGATTTGGTAATTAGGCAAGAATTTTCGAATTAATATTGTAATTGTAATTAGATTTTGGTTTTTTGCAGAATTACTTTTTTGGCTGCTTTTTCTATATCATCGTCCAATTCGGAAAGTTCGATTGAATTATTATATTTTTTCTCTAGCGCTTTTTGAATCAGCCAATCTGCAAGCTCTGGATTTTTGGGTAAAATTGGGCCGTGCAAGTATGATCCAATACTATTTTTATAAATAATTCCTTCTGTTCTATCTTTTCCATTATTTCCAAAGCCTTTTATTACCTCTCCAAAAGCCATTGTCGCATCTTCAAGATATGTT
>CAZBEA010000012.1:0-9064 GCA_964490835.1 uncultured Gammaproteobacteria bacterium | reverse complement strand
TTTCATAAAATTGATTGTCCTCTCATTATTTTTCTTAGCTCAAGCATCGACGAATATGTTGGAAGAATGTAAAGAGTTTTATTTACGGGAGTTTTTTCGATTGCAGTATGTATTGCCTTGTGAAAATCTTGCTCAATACTATATTTCTTTTCTTCAATTTCTGCATACTTGATTCTTAGACCAAGATCGTATGCCCTATCGCCTGTTACTGTAATATGCGATGCAAATAGGAAATTTTCCAAATCAACATCCCAAATCCATGAAATATCACGTCCGTCAGGGATCCGGTCATTCAGAGAAAGGAGGAGGTGTGGGTTTTTATCCTTCGACAAGACTGCCTTAATTGATTGATTAAATCCTGTAGGATTTTTGGATAGGATCAAAAATACTTTTTTACCTTTATATTCAAATTCCTCCTGTCTTCCAAAGGCAGGCTTGAAGGTATCGAGTGATTTTTGAATGGAGGTCTCAGACAATCCAAAACTTTTTTGCAACAGAAGTGCTGAGGCATTCAAGTTGTAAATATTAAATGTCCCGAGGAGTGGATTTTTTAGATTTTTAAAAGTTGCGGTTGGTCTATGAGAGTATCCACATTTGCTGCATTTAAAAATCCCTAAATGTGAATAAGAGATTTTATTAAATGATAAAAGAGTGTTGCACTGAGGACAATACAAAAAATCACTATCGTTACCGATTTCTTTTCTTTCCATATATTTTTCGTCTATCCCAAAATAATACGTATGCAATCCTGCATTTTCTCCTAGGTATCGAAGTTGTGGGTCATCACCATTTACAAAAAGTTTTGTTTCTTTCGGGAGTTTTTTCAGAGCGTCTTGCCATTTTTTTGCTATAGAATTGACCTCACCGTATCTGTCGAGTTGGTCGCGGAACAGATTAAGAATAAGTATTGCATCAGGTTGAATGTGAGATGTGATAATCGGTAGTGAATTCTCATCGACCTCAAAGATCGCACAATCATAATTAATTTTTCCCAAGACAGTTGAGTGATTAATAAGTGAAGATGTGATTCCGTTCAAGAGATTGGCTCCAGCGTCATTAGTAAAAATTCTTTTCCCTTGATGACGAAGGGTATGACTTAAGAGTTTTGTAGTTGTTGTTTTGCCGTTTGTACCTGCTATCAGGATAATTCTGAGATGTTTATTCCTGTCTAATATTTTTGTGGTAATTCTGGAATCTGTCTTAAGAGCAATGTGTCCTGGCCATGTTGAAGCTGATCTTTTAAGCAACGACCTGATAAGATATGCGCTGGATTTTCCGACGAGAAGCGAGGTGTACATACAATGTAATTATACCGTAATTTACATTGCGCGAAGGATTTTTATACGTTCTTCAACGGGGGGGTGGGTTGAGAAGAGATGCACAAACCATGATTTTTCGCGTTTCCCTTTGAAGGGATTTGAAATATAAAAATGCGCCGTTGCCGTGTTGGCGTGCTTTAACTGATGGTGGTCGTTTGAAATTTTTTCCAGGGCGCGCGCAAGACCTTCGGGATAGCGTGTTAAAAGCGCTCCTGATGCATCGGCTAAGAATTCACGTCTGCGTGACACTGCCATTTGTATAATCATTGCGGCAATTGGTGCGAGAATTGCGACCGCTATCCCCAATACTAGAAAAAGTGCATTTGCATTCTTGTTATCATTGTCCCGTCCTCCCCACCAGAGCATATGCATAAAACCATCTGCAAGAATTGCTATGCTCCCTGCGATGATAGAAACGATTCCCATGAGACGTGTGTCGTAGTTTTTCACATGAGAAAGTTCGTGTGCCATAACTCCTTCGAGTTCTATTTTTTCAAGCCGTGATAATATCCCCGTTGTCACTGCAACGACTGCGTGCTTTGGGTCACGCCCGGTTGCGAATGCATTAAGGGCCGGATCATCAATAACATAAATTCTGGGTATCGGCTGACCATTTCCGATTGAAAGATTTTGAACAATTTTGTAAAGCTGTGGGAATTCTTTTTCAGTAGCGGGTTTGGCACCGGCCATGGAGAGTACGATCTTATCCGAGTAATAATATGAGAAAAAGGACATGAGGCCTGAAATCACCAACATTACTCCGACAAACGACATACCATATCCAAGTGCACGGGAAAGAATATACGAAACAATAGCGAAGAAAATTATGAATCCAAGTATAAGAAGAAAACTTTTTCTCTTGTTTGATCCAATTGAGTTATAAACCGTCATTTACTTACAAATATTATACCAGAGGGTGTCTAGAAGGAGACTTTTACTTCTTTTCTGTCTTCCTCACCTGCTTCGAAGAATTCTTCCTCTGTGAAGTGGAAAATTCCCGCAATTATATTGGTTGGAAACATCTTAAGTTTTGTATTATATGAAAGGACGTTTGAGTTATAGAACTGTCTTGAGTACGAGATCTTATCCTCCGTATCCGTTAAATCACTTTGAAGTTGTTTGAAGTTTTCACTTGCTTTAAGCTCGGGATACGCTTCAGCAACAGCAAAAAGCGACTTAAGTGCATCCTGCAGCATGTTGTCGGCGCGCGCTTTTTCGCCCATCGAGCCTGCTTTCATTAGCTCTGAACGAGCCTTGGTTACATTTTCGAGTACGGATTTTTCATGTTTGGCATAACCCTTAACAGTTTCAACTAAGTTTGGAATGAGATCGGCTCTTCGCTTGAGTTGAACGTCAATTCCGCTTCTTGCTTCTTTGATTCTTTCTTTAAGGGTAACAAGCGCGTTATAAGTCAGCCAGATAAAAATTGCGATAAGTGCTACTGCCCCGAGGCCGAATAAAAGTGGAGTCATATACTTGAATTGTTGCAGATTTTGTCCTTATTGTCAAACTCCTTTTATCCATTTTTCAAATGAGGCTGCAGGAAGAGTATTGAGAACATGGTGGGGTTCTAACCAGCCGCGTCTTGCAACCGAAACCCCGTAAAACATGTTATCCATGTGGGATAGGGCATGACTGTCTGTATCGATCACAAACTTAACTCCGTTGTCTTTTGCTTCCTTCACCATAATATCGGGCAGATCGAGTCTCTCGGGCCACGCGTTTATTTCGAGTGCTTTATTGTTCTCAACAACGAATGAAAAAAGTCGATCCCAATCTGCTTCATACCCTGAGCGTTGATTGAGAAGCCTTCCCGTGGGGTGGGCAAAAATTTTTGCTTTAGGATGTGCCAACCCCCCCAAAATTCTTTTTGTCATGCTGTCACGTGGTGTGTTAAATGAACTATGTATTGAAACGATACACGCATCAACATAACCGAGTGCCTTTTCATCGAGAGCGAGCTCGCCGGAAGCTAAAATATCTACTTCAAGTAAATTAATGACTCGAATATTTTTATTACTCAATTTTATTTGATCAATTTTATCTTTTCTTCTTGCCAATATTGAATAAATTTCATCTTTACTGTGATTCATTACGCTAGGATTATGTTCTGAAAATCCAAAATATTCATATCCAAGTGCGATTGCTTTTTCGAGCATTTTTTCCATTGAAGCGTTACCATAATCATGAGAACTGTCGATAGGATAATCTGAATGAATATGCATATCTCCCTTAATATCTTTTAATTCAACTAGTTTGGGAAGTTTATTCTTGAGAGCAAGTTCTATTTCACCCAGATTTTCTCTCATTTCAGGCGGGATCCACTGAAGGCCGAGATATTCATAGAATTTTTCTTCTTTATCAAATTCAATGAGCCGTTTGTTATCCTTAATAAGTTTTATTCCCCGTTCTGAGAGTGAAAGTCCTTTCTTTAGAGCATATTCGCGGAGAGCTACGTTGTGATGTTTGCTGCCAGTAAAATGTTGGAGAAGTGAGCCAAATTGTGATGCGGGAAGCACCAATAAATCAACATGTCTCCCGCCGCCGATAAGAAGTGATGCAGTTGTCGGACCTTTTTCTATCACCCGCTCTTTTGCTGGAAATCCGACAAAATGTTCAATAACCAAATCCGGAGTGTCGGACGCTACTGCAATATCGATATCACCGACCGTTGATGACATTCGACGAAGACTCCCAAGTGGGAATGCCTGAATTACATGTTTTGATTTTTGTAAGTATTCAAGAACTTCATTTGCGAGGCTGAAAGCATACGAGAGAATCATACGATTTGTTTTGGTTGTGCCCTTGCCATATTCATCAATCGCTTGGATTATGTCGGCTTGTGATTTTTCTCCGAATGACTCAAGCTCTGAAATCTGTCCGTTTTCAGCAAGTTTTCGGACATCGGCAATAACAGTGAGGGGGTCTGACAGATTGAAATGTGTAACAAGTTTGAAGGCCTTTTTGGGACCAAAAGTTGGAATATCAAGGAGTGGGAATACTGCAGGAGAAATTCCCGACAAAACGTCTTCGAAATGTGTAACCTTCCCGGTTGAAAAGAGCTCTTCGAGTCTCGATTTAATTGTAGGGCCAATGCCCGATAAATTTTCAAGGCTTTTTTGCTCGTAGAGGTTTTTCAGTTCGGTCGAGGCGTGCTCGACAGTGTCTGCCGCTTTTTGGTACGCGATGATCTGGAATTTATACTTCCTCTCATCTTTAATTGTGTAAGCTGCTGCAACACTTCTTAAAAGGTGAACAATTTCCTTATTTGTCATTTTACCCCCTATATCCTACCAAATTCGTATTGACTGAGTGTGGTCTATTTGTTACCATACTACCACTTAGTGGGGGCGTAGCTCAATTGGTTAGAGCGCTTCCCTGTCACGGAAGAGGTCGCGGGTTCGAGTCCCGTCGCTCCCGCTTTTACTCCACTTACCACTGCCCAGAAAGGAGGCACTATGGCACGCAAAAAAACAACAAAGGCAAAAAGCACACGTTCGTCAAAAATTGATTTCGAAAAAATGTCTGATTTTTCAGCACCTCGTTCTTACGTCAGTCTCGCATATGGAATTATCACAGTTGTAGTACTTTTCGTAATTGTTTTCTTGGGAATAAGATCAATTGCTCAAAGAAACCAAGGAGACATTTCAGAGGGAACAAATATTGAATCAATTGAGGGAATTGCAGATACACACGTCGTTGAGGAGGGTGAAACACTCTACAGTATTGCTGAAAAGTTCTATCAGAATGGTGAACTTTGGCCAACAATTGCTGCAGAGAATAAGATAACCAATCCTGACACAATTGAAAAAGGAACAAAGTTAAATATTCCAAAAGGAGATGATAAGACAGGTATGGATGTTGAAGTAACTCCTGCTCAAGAAGCAGAACCGATAGCAACAGCCGCACCGACAAAAGCTCCCGAAGCACCAAAAACTACAGAACAAGGACCTGCCGAACCGGTCGTTCCTTCACAAGATGCAATTACAGGCGCATCCTATACCGTAGTTCGAGGAGACAATCTTTGGAATATCGCAGTGAGAGCTTATGGAGACGGATATAGATGGGTCGATATAGCAAGGGCAAATAATCTTGCCAATCCTGACCTTATTCATGCAGGTAATGTCTTTACATTGCCTCGATAAGATTCTTGGGAAGGTTAGATGGTATTAAAGACTTGAAATAAAGATTTAATGAGTGTAATCTAATCACTGTATATTGCGAGAGTAGTTCAGTCCCGATTAGGTCGGGATCAGTGGTGTCCTGCTGTTCTTGCGAGGTTAGTACACCGGTAGTATGCTACCTTCCCAAGGTAGAGAAGCGAGTTCAATTCTCGTACCTCGCTCATAATCAAACAGCGGGACCCAAGGAAGAGTTCGGGGGGGGTTAAGTCCCCTCTCTCTCCTCAATTTAGATGGGTTTGTAAAAAGTCCTTCCTCCAACGGTTGCTGTTCGTTCGTAATTTTCAAGAATAAACAATTCGACTCTTGGATTGATATTTCGAAATTCACCATCCGATATGATAAGGTGCGGTGGGTTCGATTCTAATTCCTGCAAAAGAATCTCAAGGTTTTCTCCTTGGACGTTTCTTGTCTCGATCGTATTAAATTTACTAGGGCTCTGTCTTGCCGAAAGAAAATAAAAAATCGGAGTCATTCCGTAGTTGAAAATTGACTCATCCGAATTTGAATGCTGTGTAATATACGAAACGATTGAATTAATTGCGAGAGCATCGTTGGGTTCGATTAATATCTTCGCGTGCTTACTCTCAATTTGGCCGGTATTGGTGTATAGGGGCGCAAACCATTTGAAGTAATTCCGAAAAATTCCACTATATATCCCAAGGATTAGCAAAAAAAATATCAAATGAGTAATAACTTTTTGTGTCCGAGAATTGCTACATTTTAAGAAAATTCCGATACAAATGGACGAAAATGCAATGATGGGAGTGAGATGAACGGTGTCCATTACAGGCTGAATACCTACATAGAAAAAAAGAATTAATAGTAGAGGGATATAAAAGTAATGAGATCTTTTTTTTATGCATACAAGAAAGGTCCAGATACCAAGTAGCAGTGGTGAAAAATAGAGTGCTATTTTTGCCAATTTATAAAAGAGTGGAGCTGGAAATGTGAAGGGGGTGTGATATTTAAATCCATCATTAAGAATTGCATCAAGAACCAGAAAGTCGTACATTTCTCTCATGAAATACTGAAAAGAATTTGTCATGAGAAGATAGAATACAAATATAATAATTGGAGTAACAATTCCAATAACAAAAACGATACTCTTGGTTATTGAAAAGCGCATTTTTACCATAGTAAAAACCACAACAGAATGGACGAGTACGCCAGCTCCGAAATTTTGTTTGGTAAGTAGTACAAGCGATACAAGCGACCCCGCTATAAAAAGAGATGTGTGAGACTTTGTTTTTCCGGATATTATCCTGTTGAGAACATATAGATACACGATTCCGACCTCAACAGAAAGAATTGTTGGAGAAAGAAAATTGGAGTGAAGTGGACCCCAAACAAGAAAAAAGGCGGTGATCAGTATAGAAGTTACATGAGAAAATTTTAACTGATTTAAAAATGAATATAGTACTGTTGCGGTGAGTGAAGAAAGTGTGAGCGCAAGCATTCTTTCAGAGAAAATTGAAATATCGAACACAAAGGATAGCGAACCCAAAAATGCACTCAGCGGGGTGTATAGATATTGAAAATCCCTGTAAGGAACGCCACCCTCAAATATCCGCCATGCTCCATATAACACCCATCCCTCGTCCTGTGGGTTGTATCCACGAATAAACGCATGAAAAAGAAGTGCAAAACTTACAAAAAAAATGAAGAATTGAGTTTTATGTTGGATAAATAATTTCATGATGAAGTTATATCACATTTTAGGATTCTGCTCGTTGACCCAAATATCTTTATTTGATAATATAAATCGTGCCGCAGAAAAATTCACATACTAAGTATATTTTTGTAAGTGGAGGCGTTATTTCAGGAATCGGAAAAGGAATAACGGTCGCCTCAATTGCTCTTCTCCTCAAAAAATCGGGTTATAAAGTAGCTCCTATTAAATTCGAGAATTATCTAAATCTTGACGCTGGGACAATAAATCCTATTGAACACGGAGACGTATTTTTGTGTGATGACGGAACAGAGGCAGATATGGATATTGGAACCTACGAAAAATTCCTAGATGAGAACATGGGGAAGGCAAATTTCGTTACGATGGGAAAGATTTATTCATCGGTTATCGAGCGGGAACGCGCATTTGAATATAAAGGAGAAGACGTTGAAGCTATTCCTCATATAACAGATGAAATAATGAATCGAATAAAAGACTTGGGCGTTAAAAAAGACGTGGATATTGTAATGATTGAGTTGGGTGGAACGGTCGGCGAGTACCAGAATGCTTTATATTATGAGGCAGCCAGAATGCTTACTCTTCGCCATCCGCACGACGTCATACACATTCATGTAAGTTACGTTCCGGTACCTGCGCATCTTGGAGAACCCAAAACCAAACCAACCCAGTTGTCTGTTAGAACTCTCAATTCCATGGGAATTCAGCCGGATTTTGTTATTGCCAGGTCAGAGAAAATGTTAGACGAAAGGCGTGCCGAAAGGCTCGCGCTATTTTGCAATATGCACAAGGATACTGTTATTTCAAGCCCCGACGTAGGGTCAGTCTACGAGATTCCGCTGGTACTCGAAAAGCAAAAATTATCAGAGAAAATTCTTGCACGTCTTGGACTCAGTGTAAGAAGTCCAAAACTATCCGAATGGGAAAAAATAATCGCACGGATTAAAAAAGAGAAGGACTCACATATCGAAATTGCGATTGTGGGGAAATATTTTTCAACCGGGAATTACAAACTAAGAGATTCGTATGCGGCTCTTTTTGATGCAATAGATCATGCGTCATGGGCGGCCGGAGTGAAAGTGTCACTTACCTGGATTGATGCCGAAGAAGTTGAGAAAAAGGGAGAGAAAATAATTGGAAATCCTAATGGTATTATTGTTCCTATCGGATGGGGAGAGAGGGGAGCTGAAGGAATGATTACTGCGGCTTCTTACGCGCGAAAGAAAAAAATTCCGTATTTAGGGTTGTGTTATGGAATGCAATTGGCCGTTATCGCGTATGCGCGTGATGTTCTGGGCTACAAAGATGCGAATACCACCGAGAACAATCCCAAAACCAAACATCCGATCATTCATATAATTCCGTCTCAGGAAGAAATTTTAAAGCGCCGTGCATACGGCGGAACGATGCGGCTCGGTGCATGGGACGCGATTATTGAAAAAGATTCAAGAGTATTTAATTTTTACAAGAAGCATGATGCTTTTGTCGACGAGAAAAAAGGACTTATCAGCGAACGTCATAGACACAGATATGAAATGAATAAAGCGTACGAGGAAGAATTCAAGAAGAACGGATTAAAAATTGTGGCAAAGTCCGTTGTAGAAGGATTACCGGAAATTATCGAGATGTCTTTTGACCAGCATCCATTCTACGTTGGGATACAGGGACACCCGGAATATAAGAGCAGACTTGAGCATCCGCACCCACTTTTTATCGAATTTCTAGAAGCTTCAAAAGAGTAGCAAATTTCAAATCTTTTTAGTATAATAATCGTCATGGAATTATCAGTCGATGTCAGACGTGGAGCTTTGGTCGAAGTAAAGCATCACGTCAAAGAAGGAAAAAGGGAGAGAATTGTTTCTTTTCGTGGCCAC
>CAZBEA010000011.1:0-21473 GCA_964490835.1 uncultured Gammaproteobacteria bacterium | reverse complement strand
GCATGGACCACGCCTGAAATAGTTCAAAAATGGTGGGGACCCGAAACCTTCACCGCTCCTTCTATCAAAATTGACCTGAGAGTCGGCGGGAAATATATTTTTGCGATGAAAGGACCTGAGGGATCCGAGTGGGATCGGGTTATGTATTCTGCCGGAGTCTTCAAAGAGATCATTCCAAATCAAAAATTGGTTTTGACAGACTATTTTTCAGACGAAGAGGGGAATATGATAAATCCTGACCAAGAAGGACAGGATGCAAATTTTCCAAAAGAAATGACAGTGACCGTTCTTTTTGAAGAGGTCGAGGGTGGAAAAACAAAATTATCTATCATTTACCCACGTCCCGAGACAGAAGAACAATACCAAGCAATGCTCAAGAGCGGAATGAAAGAGGGGTGGATGTCGTCTCTGAACAAGCTTGAACAAGCACTCAGATAAGATGCTTTAAAATACGCAAGAAAGGAGGTTAAAAACGATGATACAACTCATTACACCAAATCTATGGTTCAATAATAACGCGAAGGAGGCTGTTGATTTTTATCTCTCCGTATTCAAGGAAGGGAAAATTCTTGCCACCGACTACTACACCGAGGTTGGTGAAGAAGTCACAGGACACAAAAAGGGTGATATTCTAACTATCGAGTTTGAAATAGTGGGGATGCGTTTTGTAGCAATAAATGCAGGCCCCGAATTCACGTTTAACCCTTCTGTGTCCTTTTCAATTGATTGTAAAGACCAGGAGGAAATCGACTACTATTGGGAACGGCTATCTGCGGTTCCTGAAGCAGAGCAATGCGGTTGGCTTCAGGACAAATATGGCCTTTCCTGGCAGATAGTCCCTGAGAATTTCGGCAGTATGCTCATTAAAGGAACACCCGAACAAAGAAAAAAAGTAACGGAAGCCTTTATGCCGATGAAGAAATTAATTATTGCCGACATTGAGAAAGCATACAACGTATAATTTACAGGGGAGGTGATAGGGTGTGGCAAAATATGTAGACGGTTTTGTTATGGTTATACCAAAAGATAAAGAGGAAGAATATAAAAAAATGGCCGAAGAGGGACGCGACACATGGATGAGCCTTGGAGCCTTGGCTTATTATGAGTGCAAAGGAGACGACCTTATAACTCAGGTGATGGGAGAGGACAAGGCGCGTGAATTTCCTGAACTGACGGGTGCCACCCAGAACGAAAACGTGTGGTTTTCATTCATAGTCTTCAGATCAAAAGAGCATCGAGACGAGGTGAACGCAAAAGTTCATGAACAGATGGGTAAAGATATGGAAAAATACAAAGATTTTCAGATGCCGTTCGATGCGAACCGTATGGCATACGGAGGATTTGAAGTAGAGGTTGAGGGATGAATACACTTTTTTGAACGGAGGTGATAAACAATGCTTAATTTTAATTCAATAATGGTAAATACCCAAGATTTGGAGAGGCTCTCTTCATTTTATTCGGCTGTTTTTGAGAAAGAACCCGACATGAAAGAAGAAGGCTATGCGGGATTTTTGGTCGGAAGCGCTTTTTTTAGCCTTGGGTTCCACGATAAAATTCAAGGAGCCAGCAAAGACCCCGACAGGGTACTTTTTAATTTTGAAACGAGTGATGTAAAAGGTCAATTTGAAAGAGTATCCAAAATTGAGGGTGTAAAGATCGTTAAGGAGCCTTACAGTATGGGTGAAAATGGACAATTTTGGATCGCAACACTTGCTGATCCGGACGGTAATCTTTTTCAATTAGTTACTCCGTGGGAGACGACAAATGACGAAATCAAAAACTAAAACCTGCTCTCGAGGACATGAATTTACCAGGTCATCGGATTGTCCTGTGTGTTCTTTTTGTTGACCAGGATATTATAAAAGTGGGATCGCAGGAGAGTTTCCAAAAAACTTGTCCGCTCCGGCTCTACGCGCATTATTACATGCCAAAATAACGACGCTTCAGAAATTATCAACTTATACTGAAGAGGAGATTTTGGCGCTGCACGGAATGGGAAGCGCATCTATACCAAAACTTAAAAATGTGTTAAAAGGAAAAGGCCTAACATTTAAAAAATAGCTATGAAAATGGAAAAATTTAAAACAGTTGATGAATATATACATTCTTTCGATGGGGAGAAAAAGTCTCTACTTACTGAGTTCCGAAAAAGAATAAAAGACCTCGCGCCTGACAGTGTGGAGTCGATAAGCTATGGCATGCCGGGTTATAAATTAAATGGCAAACCGCTTGTTTATTTTGCGGCATTCAAAAATCATATTGGGTTTTTCCCAACACCTTCCGGGATTGATGCGCTGGATGAGGAGACCAAACCCTACAGAACAGGAAAAGGAACCATGCAATTCAAACTCGACCAACCAATCCCGTGGGACTTGGTAGAAAAAATAGTAAGACTTAGAATCGAAGAAGTGAATAAATGAGAAAGGTATGGTTTTGACCGTATCGGCATTTGAGGATATATCAACACACATTGATCAATCGGCTGGCTCTTGAATCACACAAGCCCACCTTCAAAGTCGTGAAGATGCACGTTTTTGACATTGGAAACGTCTGTGCATCTATGCTCCATGAGGCTAAATACACCCATCTCAAACCATCTTCTTACATAATTTTGAGATCTTTTATTCCGCTCAATTGCTACACTGAAGCCTCGGTATGGCAGATTGGAAAAAAATACTAAGTAGAGGAAATGTTGAGGACAGGCGTTCGTACGGGCCAGCCGGGATTGGAGGAGTAGGACTCACCGGCCTTGCGCTCTATTTCCTTGCCACATATTTAACCGGCGGCAACATGGCAGACCTGATTCAAAACCTACCATTGGAGCAACTCCAAACAACCACTTCACAACGAGCATCCGAATTTGAGGGAACCGATGAGTACGAGGTTTTTGCTTCAACTGTTCTTGGCTCAATCAACGATGCGTGGAGAAACGTATTCTCGAATCAAGGGATAGTCTATGAAGAACCTCGCCTTGTTCTTTTTCGAACGGCTACCACTTCTGAGTGCGGAAGCGCAACTTCTCAAGTCGGACCGCACTATTGCCCGCTCGATGAAACAATTTATCTTGATGAAACATTCTTTGACGAGATGATTAACAGATTCGGGGCAGAGGGTGGAGACGTTGCCGAAGCATATGTTATTGCGCACGAAGTCGGACACCACGTACAAAATAGGCTCGGAACACTCGAGAAAGTTCAAATCCAACAACAATCGAATGAGAAAAGGGCCAATGACTTATCTATTTCACTCGAACTTCAGGCAGATTGCTACGCGGGAATTTGGGCACATTCTATAAAAGAAAGACAGGTGTTTGAAGAAGGTGAAATTCAGGAAGCAATGAATGCTGCCTCTTCTGTTGGGGATGATCGAATCCAAGAGAGAGTCACCGGGTACGTCAATCCCGAAACATGGACTCATGGATCATCGGAGCAACGAGTTGCGTGGTTTGACCGAGGATACGAATCAGGAGATATTACTCAATGCAATACACTAGAATAGACGTTTTCAAAAAATGCTTCGGGTCTTAAACTAGCGCACAATATGCGTTGCCATCGTTAGCAGAACACTAACTGCGACACTCGCCATAAGAGATTCTATTACTGGAAATTGAAAACCATTCATATATTATTTGCGCGACAAGACTCTGCAGATAAATTCGTGCAGATAGATTGCTCTATCTGCCGCGGACCTAAGACATGCTAACGGTTGCTTCGACCTCTATTGCCTGTCCTGTTTCCGGAAGACATTGCACCTGCTCGTGCGTGTCCCTCCGAATCACCATGCCAACCCCTGCCTTTTCCACTCGATTGGGATTGTGTACTTGATCCGCCTTTTCTTCCTCTTCTCTGTTGATCTTGTGCCATTTTTTTCACCTCCTTCATGTGTAATGGCTACAGAGTACCTTTTATTCCTGAGAGACGCATTATGAAATTGTTAAGGTATCCTAAGAAATGCTAAATATATTCGAGATCAAAAATACTCTGATATCGGCCTTGCCAGACGCCAGAGCGTGTCATAAATTGATTTCTGAGACGCGGCAAAATATGAGTTTTCGATCTTAAATCCGTTAATTTCTACATTTTGGAGAAATTGGCAAACCTCGAAGGAATTGTTGGGAAAATAACAAGCTTATTCGTTGGTCCTATCAGCATAAAATCTACTATCGATCCATACCTAACACATTAAACCGAATCCACTTCCAAGGCTGTGTCTCCATGACATGCAGGAAATACTCCTGCGCAAGTTTTGGAATGAGCAGAATAATAAGAATGATGAACAAATTCTTTTTTGACGAAACCCAATCTTTTTTTGCAAATCTTTTATTAAAAATGTAGAAGAGAAAGAAATTTTCGAAAAGATTTGGGAAGAAGAAGAGAAGTGCTCTTGTGTGAGTCAGCTCAAAAAGAATAAATCCGACAACTCTCCACACAAAAAGCGCGATACTGGTTCTTTTCGCAAGAGAATTCTTCCATGAAAGCGATACGTATCCCTCGATTGAAAGATAGTACATATCAAGATATTTATCCGTCGTGTGATACGAGGAAAACTCGCCCGAATTCAGAAACGTAATCGTCACAACATCCAGCGCATCGGCAATCATTGCGATTATTGCCCCCACTATTCTGTATTTAAATATGAGAAGAGGAAGAATGAGTCGAAGGGCAATAACAATAATCGGTCCCATTATTCTTTTATTATTACACAGTCGTCTTTTGTGTACTCGCCAACCTTTGTGCGTGTGAGTTTCATTAAAAATGCTTCCGTGCCAAAATTTTTCCCAATCTCATACGCAAGAGATCGTATATAGGTACCACTTGAGACTACGACAGAAAATTTTACTCGCACAAAATTCTTCCCCCGATATTTTTTGGCAAACCTATTCCAACCGTCAATAATTTCTTCTTGTCTAAAATTTCCATTCACATCTTTTATTCTTGGTATAAGGTGGCCTGCAATCTCTCTACCGTCGATCGAATCGACGACAACAGTATCAATCGCGTATATCTGAACCTTTTTTTGGGGTATTCTTATCTCTGAAATTCTATTATTACGTGCCCACCAATAGAGCGCTTTCCCGTTAACAGTTCGGGAGGAGTAGGGAGGGTACGGCTGCATAATTACCCCGACCATTTTTTGTAATTCACTTTGTATCTCTTCGTTATTTTTTAAAAAAGGAGATCCGACTTTTACGATAACACCCATTCCGTCGAAAGAGTCGGTTGAGATCCCTAAAATAATTTCTGCATGATACGATTTTGTGAGCTTTTCATATTCCTTTCTTTTCTTATTCTCTTCACCAACCAAAAGCAGTAGTACACCTTCAGCCATAGGGTCGAGCCTGCCGGCGTATGATATCTTCTTATTAGAGAGTTGGGGGTATCTTTTTTTCAGGATCCCAATGGCATCAAGAGGGGTTTGTCCAATAGTCTTATACACCGGGATTACATTTTCACGTTGTACCATTATTTTATTTGCGTGCAATTCTAATAAAGAATAGCCCCGCCAAAAAAGGAGGAAGAAATAAAACCCCCTCAACCAATACAGCTGCCCAAAATGTCATCTGGTTCATGCTAAGAAAGTAATATGCGGAGAGAGAAAGCGACGTAATAATAAGACTGACTCCTGCAACTGTTGTATATTTCCTGGCTAATATCCCAAGAACTATCAGGGGCACTATCTGTATTATATGCACGATCCCGCTGGGCTCTCGTCCAAGAATCTCTCCCACTGCAAACATCATAAGGAATATGATAGGGATCAAAAGAAGACCGTATCCGACGTATCTGGATCTTGGAATAAACCCAAAGATTGGAGAAGCATTATTCATGTTTGGTTAATGCGTTGAATTGCTTATACAGTTTGGTGATTTTAGGATCAATTACAATTCGGCAATACGCCGCTTCACGATTGTTGTTGTAATAATTTTGATGATATCCCTCAGCCGGCGTAAAATCTTTGAAAGGAACAACCTCAGTCACAATTGGATCTTTAAATTTTTGCGTTTTGCTCATTTCATTAATTATTTCTTCTGCTATCATTTTCTGCTCGGCATTGTGATAGAAAACTATTGAACGGTACTCAGTCCCAACATCGGCACCTTGCCTGTTAAGAGTAGTGGGGTCGTGAAGATTAAAAAAGACGTCAAGAATCATGCGATACGTAATTACCGCTGGGTTAAATACGATCTGAATTGACTCTGCATGCCCCGTGTCCCCACCCGATACCGCTTCATAACGCGCAGTACCCTCACCACCCGAATAACCGGGGGTCACTTTTTCAACCCCCATGAGTCGTTGGAATATTGCCTCCGTACACCAAAAACATCCACCACCAAACGTTGCTTTTTCCATACTATACCTCTATTTTACCACTTAGCTGGAATTTTCCTTGATACTTTCGTACAATGAAAGAATGAAGCATCCTCTTCTTTCTTATATTCTAAAAAATCAAGTGATATTTGCAATTATTCTTCTCTTGGCTTTATGGATCATCATTGAAACAAGAAGTATTCTTCTTTCTCTTTTTGCAGCGTATATCATAAAGGCAGCGCTTCATCCGTATGTAGATTACTTGCGAAAGAAAAGATTTCCTCAAATTCTTGCAGTCGCAATTCCGTATGTCATAACAGTGGCGTTTCTGGTACTTCTTATATTCCCGTTATTTCCATTTTTCATCAAACAGATCGCTCTTCTTATTAACCAGCTCCCAAATTATCTTTCAAGCAACGAAGGGTTTCTTGGATTTACGCTTGATACAAGTCAGATCAATCGAATTATTGCCTCCGAATTCGGCAATATCTCTCGCAATGCTCTCTCCCTGACAGGAGCATTGTTCTCAAGTGTCTTTGCAATTTTTACCGTTTTTGTTGTGGGATTTTACTTGCTCCTGTATGAGAAATCGATCAGAAGAGGAGTCATCAACATGTTTCCACAAAACAAAGCCCAGCAAATAGAGTGGACACTGCATCATATCGACGAAAAGCTCGGAAGCTGGTTGCGGGGACAGCTAATACTCTCCGTCTTCATTGGAGTTATTACGTACGTGGCATTACTTATTCTCAATGTAGACTTTGCGTTGTCGCTTGCTCTTCTTGCTGCAATTCTTGAAATTGTACCATCAATCGGTCCAACAATTGCAGCGGTGCCGGCAATAATTATAGCCTCGAGCACGTCGATTCCGCTGGCTATCATTGTGCTTTGTGTCTATATTGGAATCCAGTTTCTTGAGAACAATGTTCTTGTTCCTCGTATTATGGCCCGAGCAGTCGGACTTAATCCGCTTGTTGTTATACTCTCTATTATTATCGGAGCAACACTGCTGGGGGTTGTAGGGGCATTACTCGCGGTTCCATTTCTTTCTTTTTGTATTGTTATTTTTACCTCACTCAAGAACAACCACGAACTCGACCATCTATAACGTTAAATAAGAAGATTGCATTCGGAGCCCTTACAATTTCTATGAGCATGTTTTCGCTTTTCTATTATTCCTTCATAAAATTCAATTGCCTCTATTGCCTGTTCTGGCGTTGTTACTATTTTGTATAGACTCGATTCTTCTTTGCGAATTTTCAGATGCTCGTGAAGCGCCGCCATAATTGGTCTCCAAAATTCTCCAAAAAGAACAATAGGCTTGTGGTGCCCGATATAAAGCCTTGAAATTCCCCACGCCATCGCAAATTCAGACAGCGTTCCTGTTCCGCCTTTAAAAATAATGAATGCGTCCGATAGTTCAAGAAGTTTTTTCGTTCTGAGAATGTAATTTTGTTCTTCGAACATGTATTCGCCTTTATTTTTCCCGATGCTTCCTTCGAAGTCTGTCGCAAGTTCGGGTCGGTAGTATACGAGTGAAATTTTCCCGTGTTCTTTTTTCGCTCCCATAGTTGCACCAAGCATTACCCCCGGTCCACCACCATTCACAACCGTTCTTCCCGATGCGGCAATAAGTCGCGCGGTTTCGAATGCGGCATCATACGATGGAGAGCCGGGAACACTTGTTGAGCTCCCAAAAAAACCGATTGATTGAATGGGTCCTTTATGAATCTTCATGAGCAGCTATTCGCAGCATGGCTCTTTATAGCCACAATTCTTACAAAGCGCCTCTTTCGATCCGGCAAGCGCACCAAAAATTTCTTCGCATCGTGGACAAAAGGTGAGGGGAGCATTTGTTTTGCTTTTGAATATTGAGGGCAGTACATCTTGCATTCATCTTAGTGTAGCATAAGAGGCGCTATTGATACAGATAGCATCGGTTGACAAAAAGTTATCCACATTATTATACTTGGGTACCTACATTTACCCCTGTCTTGTTGTACGGAACCTATGGAGAATCTATGGCAATCAGTTCTTGATGAGATACAAGTTGAAGTTTCCAAACCAACGTATCTTACTTTTTTTCAAAACACCTATCTTATTTCTTTTGAAAATAATATCGCTACAATTGGCGCACCTACATACATCAATGCCCAATATATTGAAAAAAGATATTATGCCCTTATTAAACGTGTCTTGGATAAAAAATCCGGGAAAGACGTAAGTCTTCTTTTTTCAACGGCAACTCGTGAACGAAAAATAGAAAAGGAACTCGGGCCGCTTTTTACTCCGCTCCCAACAGCTACAAAAAAGGTTTCGCGTCCCGATCGAATTCGAATAGACTATACCTTTGAAACATTTGCGGTTTCTGAAAGTAATCAGCTAGCGTTTACGGCAGCTTCGACAGTCGCAGGACAACCGGGTGGAATTTATAATCCTCTCTTCATCTACGGAACTGTGGGGGTAGGCAAAACCCATTTAATGTGTGCTATTGCAAACAAGGTGCTCGAAGACAAACATGATGCAAAAATTATTTATCTTACTACCGAAGAATTTACCAACGAAGTGGTTGAGGCGATACGAGAAAACGCAACAAATAAATTAAGAAAAAAATTTAGAAATGTTGACGTTTTATTACTTGACGATATTCAATTTCTGACCGGAAAAGAAAAAGTTCAAGAAGAATTATTTCACACATTCAATACACTTGTTGATCGGGGAGGGCAAATTATTTTCACTTCGGACCGTCCCCCTTCTGAAATCAAGAAAATCGAAGCGCGCCTTGCTTCACGTTTTGAGGGAGGACTCACAGTCGATGTTGCCCCTCCCGATTTTGAATTACGCGCTGCAATCACTTTAATAAAAAGCGAGAAGCATAATTTGTTTATTTCAATAGATATTGCAAAGATTATCGCAGAACACGTCCATGATGCTCGCGCTTTGGAAGGGTTTTTGCTGCGACTTTCTGCTGCGCTTGTAAGAACTCCCAATAAAGAGGTTACAAAAGATGTGGTTCTTTCTTTGCTTCAGGGAGCACGCAAACGTTCTCGAGTTGCCCCTCCCGATGCTGTAATTGAGGCTGTTTGCAACTATTACAATATAAAATCAACACAACTAAAAGGTGCCAAAAGAGATGCATCACTTGTTCGGGCTCGACATATTTGTATGTATCTTCTTAAAGAGCAGGGCCTTACATTTGTTGAGATTGGTAATTTACTCGGTGGCAGAGATCATACAACAGTTATGCACGGTGTGGAAAAAATAGATTCTCTTATTCAAAACAATGAGGATAAAAGTGGGGAAATTGTGTCAATAAAAAGTGTAGTAGAGGGAAGTTTGAGAGGATAATAAAATACCCAATCCAGTAATCAACAAGTTATCCACAAGTTTCCACAAGTTATCCACACTTTTTCTCACGCGTACATCGTTGCTTTTATCCACATATCCAGCTATACTACTACTAGTACTAATTTAATTAATGTATGTTGGCAGAAATACTAGTGGATAATATAGAAAAGCACATTCCACTACTTGCAAAAATTTTGCCTGTCCACTCTCAAATTCCAATTCTTTCTCATATCTTGATTGAAGCTCGTGAAGAAGGGCTCTTTTTAACGGCAACGAATTTGGAATTCGGAGCCCAAGTAAAAATTCCGGCAAAGATTATTGAAACGGGAAAGATAGCAATTCCAGGGAAATATTTTCTGGAAATTGTTTCCTCTCTTCCAAAAGATAAATTTTCATTAAAAAAAGAAAAAGAAGCAGTCGAACTAATAAGTAGGGATAGTAAATTTACTCTTCAAACACTTCCTAGTGAAGAGTTTCCTAAATTATTTGATCAAGTATCGGGTGAGCAATTAACTATTAATAAATCGGCAATTGAAAACATTTTTTCAAAAGTTATTCTTTCTATCTCTCAAGAAGACTCAAGACCTGAGCTTACTGGGGTGTGTATTGTGAGAAAAGAAGGAAGAGAAGAGATTGTTGCAACCGATGGGTACAGGCTTTCTCTCTATTCAAATTCCGGTACGAAGGTAGTCGAGGAGGGTATTGTGATATTGTCATCAAAACTTATACAAGAGATTGTTTCGTTAAAAACCGAAGGATCGCTTTTTCTTGAAAAAACTACCAATCAAGCAATTTTCCAAGCTGACGACATCATACTTGTGGGAAGACTTATTGCTGGCAAATATCCACAATACGATAAAATATTACCGAAGAGTTTTAAAACAAAAGTGACTGCCGATAAAGATATGTTTTTTCAAGAAACCAAGCTCGCTTCAATTTTTGCCCGAGAAAACGCCAATATTTTAAGTTTGAGAGTAACCGACGGAAAAATTCTATTACTTGCCAAGTCCTCGGGGGTTGGAGAAAGCAATGCTCAGATAGATGTTGTGCAGGACGGAGACGACACAGAGATCTCTTTTAATGCCAGGTATCTACTCGATTTTTTAAAGCAATGTGATGGGGAAAGTGTAATTATGGAATTGAATAGCTCTCTTGAGCCGGCGAAATTTATTGATAGCGCCAATCCGGGCTATTTCCACATTATCATGCCGGTGCGAGTTCAGAATTAGCTACTGAGAAATATAATCTATTGTGTGTGTTGAGGGGTCTATGCCCTTGCTCTTTATCCAATTTTCTACCGATGCCTCAATCTGTGGACTTCGTGTGCCGTTGATCTTTACCTCGAGGGTGAGACGGTCGGTGTAATCAATCGTGTAAAGGTCGGTTTTATAAGGAACAAAATCAAATAACGGGTAATAATTCCGTATGGTTTGTTGCTGTATTCTATTCACTTCGGCAGATGATGATTCGGGAGACTTGTTTGAGGTAGTAAAGAACCACGTATAGAGTGTATTTCCAGACGTGTCGGATACGGTAAGGGTATGCGTAGTTGATTGGGCCAGTCCTCCAAAGATTTGCAATGTCAATTCTTTGGAAGGGAATGAGTTGGTAAATTCAAAACCAGCCGTGGGTTCGGGGGATATTTTTATAACAATATCATTCTTCGAAAAAATTTCTCTATTGAGAGAAATGTTTATTTTAATTTCCCCAGGATAGATGTCCTGTTGTCCGTTGATAGGATCGGTATGTAACACGATAATTGGAATATTTTGAGGGTTTTTCACGCGGTCTTGATTAACCGAGTCATCACTGTCGTGAGTCAGTCGAACGACAAGAAGAAAAAGAAGGATTCCTGCAAAGACCAGGGCAAGGATGATAAAAATAATTTTATTTACATTCATCTTTTTCTGTAAAAAGTATACAACTCTTTTAATATCGATCTTGAGTCTGTGACCCGACAATCAAAATTCCCGTTTGATTCAAGAGCGGTAAATTTTACATTTCCCTCGACAGTGTTAACTATTAGAATATGTCCCCAGGTTCCACCACCCGAGACTCCAATATCACCTGGCTGGATTGGGACGCTTGATGATATCTGATCAAAGATCATATCCCCCGCTGTGATTGTTGTGGAATTTAGAACGTCTTTTGCTGACCCCACTGTATTCACGGTAGCAGTGCTTCCCGAAAGCAGCGTTAACACCAAACCAACATACCCAACGCATTGTGTGCAGCCGTCTGCGATTCCGGTTCCCCGCCTTGCTTCAAATGCATCAAGAATTGCTGAAGAATATCCAAGAGCAGCCAGGTAATTTCTTAAACACGGACCAAGATCCGATGATTGATGGGTGTATCCGTTTGCGCAAGAATAATACGCCGCGTTGATATTTGTTGCCGCACCTACAACAGAAGTTGTGTCAGTCGATCCGGGAATTGGCACGCCAGGTCCGGTAGGGTTGCCGAACTTTATCCTTTCGACGTTGCTTTGTGCTTCTTGTGCAAGGATAGGTTTGGGGAAAAGAAAAAAAACCAAGATAGAAAGTATTAATATTGGTTTCATATACAGAATTCAGGAAGTGGATTAAATGCCTGTCCGCTATTTTTTGCGGCTTCCCGTGCCGTCGGCGATAAATAAAAGAATACAGGAAGCTTACAAATTCCATCCTCTGTCAGTCCTTGTTTTTTTAGCCATGCCACAGCTTCGTCTTTGGCTGTCTGGATATTGCTGCTTAAAATTTCTCCCTCAAAGTCGTTGGGCGTTTTTACATAGGAAATTTTAACTAGAGGCGATTGATATAAGACTCCTGTATTTCCACCGACCAGGTTAATAAGAGACTCACGAATTTGAGTGTCCGATTGCGCCTTTGGGGTTGGTCGCTGCTTTGCGATTTCAATCAATTGATCGGTTCCATCTTGTGAATATGGAATCTCCGGTTCTTTATTTCCGACCGGTGCTGTTGGGATGAGCGCGCCACGCGTTGGCGTATTCTTCTGGTCGGGGATAGGCTGCGCTTCGTCTTTTGACAAGAATGATACAAGAAGGATCCCGACAAAAAGAATAAAGACAAAAACACATGCAAGTATAAGTATTCGAAACGTCATAGTCTAAAACGCACAAGCCCAATACGGACCGATACCGGGCGACGACATTAATAACTTATTATATTCAATAGCGTTAATGATTTGTTGTCCCCATGCTACGTCTCCATGATCGTACGGGCCATTTTTGCCTCTTCCCATTTGAAAGAGTCCCCATGCGCCGGCAGAGTCGACCGCGAGGGGATTGTATGCAACGGGAACGTAACTACTTTCGCATGGAACAATTTTATAGTACCAATCGTACGCATTTGTGGGGTCATTTGATTGGAGCATTGAATAGAGTTGATCATTAGAATAGGTGCATGTCGGATCTCCGAAATTGCCGATTGGATTGCTGAGTGTGTACTTTCCGCCGCAATTATCCAGAGTTGGCAGTGTGTTGTCTGAGAAACCGTCAACCAATGTAATATATGCAAAAGCATCGACAAATCGATCGGGTTGCGTGTTGGTGAAGGAAATTTGAAGCGTTGTTTGGTTTCCGGGAATCGAAAGTGGCCAGGAGTACGTGATATCGTCTTTTGTTGTTGCTGTTGGAAGCGCCGAGGAGAAGATGGTATTTGCCGGGAGTTCGAAATGAATAACTATGTTCTCAAGTGGAGCATTTGCTACCGTTGCATCATAAGCGTAGGAAATCGAGCATTGCGCAACGCCTTCAGGAGTTGTGACTTCATCTGTGCAGCTGAGCGTGAGCTTGAATCCTTCAACTTCAGAATACCCGTCGGGGTTTTGAATGGGCCCCTGATTTGGGAGCCCGAGGCTTCCTCCCCCATCACCCCCACCTCCGCTAATCGAGGCTATTATTGTGACAATAAAAAAGAAAATAAGAATAACAGCAAGCGCGATGCCAATTCCGATCCAGACCGGAGGAGGAATTTTTGATGCGATCTGAGCGATTCGACGGATTTGTTTGAGTTCTTTGGATATTTTTTCAAACTGTTTGAGTTGTCCGCCTATTCCTGGGATTTTTGATGCGATTGCAGATTGTGGATCGGTCGCCAAATCAAGGAGCTTTTTGGCATCTTTTGCCGTGCGAAACGCATCTACTCTTTTTTTGGCAGAACGTACATTTCGCTGGAAATCATTGGCCCTGTTGATAATGCGAGTAGAGGGGCCGCCTTTTTTCTTCTTGTCTTCTTCCTGCTGTTGATCTTCATCTTGTGGCGGTGTGTAGTCGTCCATACAGAATTAGATTATTGTTGTCCTGGCCCTTTTTGAGGAGGCAGTATTTTGCTTGACTGTTGAATTGGAGAGGTGTTTGTCTGTGGTGTCTGTGCACCCGGTTGAGGGGAATAGATCGGTGGCTGTTGTGGAATGGGCTGCTGGGGAATCGGGGTAGCTGTAGGCTGTGATGAGACTTGCTGAAATTCCTGAGGGGAGATTTCAGTCGATTCGGCAGCAGAAGAGTAATTTGCCGGAGGAATCGGTGAGTCTTGTTCTGATGGGGTATTAAGAAGCGATTGTACATTTGAAGGCTCGCTGTTATCTACGAGATCTTGAGGGCGTGAAGTGATAATGTCATATTCAAATTGCGAGGCGATAAATTGCGCAGTCACATGATTTTGACCCGCAAAAAGAAGACCCTCACCGACTTGTGAAGTCAGAAGATATTGCTTTTCCCCTTCTGATAAATTTAACGTTTTTGCGAGCATTTCAACCTCTGTCGAATTTTGTTTGAGAAGTATCTGAATTGAAGAATTTGAGAGGATCGATTTCCCGTACTCGGAGGCCAAAAAGTCTTCTATTTCCTGGGTGAGGGTTGTCATTCCAAGGTAATATTTTCTTGCGCGTTTTGCGATTCCCTGAAGGAACGATGCGGAATCAGGATACTTCATCAGATACCAGGCTTCATCGACTACTAAAATTCTCTTTTTCAATTTTGTTCTGACCCTATTCCAGACAAAGTCCAGAATAACATGCATCGCAATCGGGCGGAGTGCTTCCTCGAGTTGCTTGAGGGAAAAAACGGTGAGTTGGTTTTTTACGTCGTAATTGGTTTGTTGATTGAAGAGTCCGGCAAATCCTCCCTTGACGTACTTCTCAAGTCGAAATGCCAAATCTTTGGCTTCAGGCTCTTCCATGTTAAGGAGCGTTTTATAGAGGTCTTCAAGAATCGGCGGCTCGTTTTTATACGTTGCCGGATCGGGTGAAATGCCTTTTTGTTTGTAGGTTAGTACAATCGCTCGATCCAGGATGGCTTCTTGCGTTGGGGTCATCTCTCCCATCATTGTTTTGAGAAGGCCATGGAGCGAGAGAATCTTAATGCCAAGCTGTGCTTCTGTCTGGTCCTCGACCATAAGAGCAAACGGATTAATTTTTACTTCAGAAGATTTTGAAAACGTTACGTATTCCCCATCGAGCGCATGACACAGCGACTTATATTCGTCTTCGGGGTCGATGATCATGATCTCCGCCTCGAACATCATTTGTCGCAAAATCCCGAGTTTTACGAGAAATGATTTTCCGGATCCGGATTTTCCAAAAACAACCTCATTCGCATTCTCAAAGGAGAACCGGTCGATAATTGCAAGCGAACTATTGATCGTATTAACCCCGTATAGAATTCCGTTCGGGTGAGAAATTTCATACGAGGTGAATGGGAAGGTCGAGCCGACAGAGGTCGTGTCCATGTTGCGGGTAATCATGATTCTGTCGGTTCCCATGGGAAGGGTCGTTTTGAATCCGTCCTCCATCTGAAGCGTCGCGGGCTTGATAATCATAAGATTTGATGCGAGGAGTGTTTTGAGTTCTTTTGTATGCTCATCAAGCGCTTGAATGGTTGGCGCAGAAAGAGTTATGTAAAGTCCGAATTGATAAAATCTCTCAAGTCCGCGAGCAAGCTCTTCGCGAAGGGCTATTGCATCCTCGAGCGCTGCTTGGAGCTTGGGATCCGGCTCCATTCCTGTTTTTGCATCAGAGGCGATCGTTGCCTCCATTTCTGCAATTTTTCGCCTCAAATTCGATAGAACATCCTTGCTTTCAACAGGATAGATATACATTCCGATATTCATCGTTTCTTTGTAATCGATGAGGATTGAAAGCCAATTTGGTGAAACTTGACGGGGATAGTCAACGACAAAAAAGGTCCTGTAAAATTTATCACCGACACGAATATGTTTGAAGTCGACCTCAATTGACGATGGGGCAATAAGATCGAGAACACTGACCGAACCGTCCTTGAGCATTGAAACAGCCTTATTTTCTCCCTGGATATTGGGTTGCGCATTTTTTTGAGCGGCCTGCACAGGTTGAGCAGGAGCTGCAGTCTGCTGTGGTGCGCCAGCCGGGGACGCCGGCTGTTGTACTGGTTGTGTATTGTCTTTTTTCTTTCCGAGTCCGAGCATAATTTATAAAACGATATTTTTCAGATCGTCTGAGTTAAAGTCGGTGTTGATAATTTCCTGGTTGAATTGCTCATAAAAAAGAGAAATCATTTCATCATTTCCCAATGGCCGTGCCGTTAGCCCAATCCTCTCAATTTGCGAAATAACCGTATTGCGTTTGGAAATAAGCGCCTCTTTGGCTTGTTCCGAAAACCCGCCTTTATTAGCTTTAACCGCAGCTCCGGCACCCATCTCAATGAATGAAATAGGAATAATGATATAAGTCTTTTTATCTAAGAGGTCTTCTCCTTTTATCAACTCTTGGATAAAAACCCGATATTGTTCAAGGTGTTGTGAGACTTTTGGATTCTGTGCGTTTGTAATTTTCAAATCGAGAAGCTTCAGATATCCTGACATATCAACTCTTTTACTTACAATAAGAATTTGAATAAAAAACGAAAGAGAATTTAGAAGAGACATGTACCCATACACCCGAGCATTTTGTTCATCTTGTGAAAGTAAGAAAAAATTCACAGAGGAGATCTCAAGAGCCGTGCACGCTCGTCTCCCTTTAAAGTACGCGACGCCGTCTGTGATCTCGACAATCTCAGTAAAGTCTTGCGTAGACGAATGTATCTGTTGTTTTTTGGGCATAGTTGTTAATTTTGGAAAAGTTCACGTCGTAACTTTTCGCGTTGATCGATAGAAAACACTTCAAGGGGTTGGAAAATCTCACCCGCAAGCGATATTTCTATTGTATCAAACTCGTGTTCTTTCTTGGGATCCTCAAAAAAGACTTTGTATGTTCCATTGGGGAGTGGTGTTGCGGCTCGAAATTGTCCGAGCGCATTCGTTTTAAAAGCACGAACCGGAATACTGTCTTTATCAATCACCTCGACCAGAATATTTTGCAAAACCTTGTCTCGTGGATCTTTTACAATTCCCAAAACGACGTTTGGAATATCCGGTAGCGATGGGAAGCCGGCTTTGAGTTGTGACTCTTTAGATGACACAATTCGAGCCGATTGGGTAATTTTTTCTTCTTTTGGCGCCGCGTCTGCATTTTGAACAGTCGGAGTATAGACATTTTTCTGCTCGCTTTCTTTTTCATACGATAACATTTTCTTCTCGAGACTGTCGCGTTGATTAAGAATAGTATCAAGCTGCGCCTGGAGGTCTTTAATTTGGTGCTCAAGGTCTGCTTGGTTTTGTGCGTGTTTTTCTTCTTCCTCAGTCTTCTCAATTTGACGTTGCAGCGCAAGTGCTTGCTCTCCGAGTGATTTTGCATAGTCTGAGGCAGGCTGCGCGGTTTGAGTTTGGGGAAGGACAACTTTTGCAGGAGGTGGTGGAGGAGGTGCGGGTTTGACAGGGACGATGGGCGTGACCGTTGTTGTTTTGGTATAGGCTGTGTCTTCAAAAAATGATTTTATATTTTTCATAAAATCAATTTCCTGCTGATCAGGCCTGTATGATGAATTTCTAAGCTGAGACAGCAGCATACTTTTCCGTTGCGCCTCGCTTTCTTGGGTTTGTTGAGGTGTGGGGTGCGGATGATTGGTCGCTTTTAAAAATTCGTACGCAAAAAAATTAGCGCCCTTTTTGTGATAAATATATCTATTTTCAGAGGGGAGGGCTTTGAGAAAATGTACAGCCATGACATCAAGCGGTCGACCTTCCACCGGAACGAAGGCCAGCGCGAGCCCGAGCGCTGCAAAAAGCATCATGAAAGGAACTCTCAAAAAAATTGAAACCGGAAGTATGAATATAACAACACAAAAAATCCCAAAGAACAAAAGATACAAAAATTGTTTGAGTGTTATACTCCCAATGAGCCTAAATTTAAAACCGGTAACATCCTGCGGAATCGGATGATTCTCCATAGTAAATCAAGCGTATTACGTGAAAATTTTTACTGCAAGATTATCAAAGTGGGTCAATTGTAGGTTCACTGTGTGAAAAGAGCGTGCGTGCCATGTGGATAAATAAACTTGCAATCAGGGGTTTTGAAGTGAGGCGGAATGATATGATTGTATGGATATGGCGTACATCATGTTAATTCTTCTGATCTTTTCAATATGGTTGACTTCGAGGTATGTTTTTCAAAGTTTTTACGATGTTTTGGTAAAAATAGGTTTGGGGAGAAAATTCTCAATCAAAATCCTGGCATTTATTTTTTTACCCGGAACAATTATTCACGAATTGTCGCATATGTTCATGGCAGAGTCGTTACGCGTTCGAACCGGAGCGTTCACCGTCTGGCCGCAGGAGGAGGGCGAGCATATAAAATTGGGAAGCGTTCGAGTCGAGCGAACCGATCCGATTCGGTCTTTTTTTATTGGAATCGCCCCACTTCTTGTCGGGATACTTGTACTTCTTGCTCTTGTAGTTGCTATCTACGAAATACTTCAACTGAGACTCACATTCGTCTATCTTGCAGCTGCTGTGATTTTGGGAAGCTACGTCATTTTTGTCACGGCAAATACGATGTTTTCGAGTAAAAAAGACATCGAGGCGTGTATAGAGTTTATTGGCATAGCTTTGGTTCTTATCGTTTTGTTTTATTTTATATGGGATGAGCAAGTTCCAAAATTGATTTCATTTTTAATGCAGGGAAAGATTGCGGACAGCATTGTCGTTATGAATAAAATTCTTGCTATTCCTCTTGGAATGAATATTCTCATAGTTGTTCCACGGATGCTTTTTAGAAAATGAAGCCGATTGTCATGATATGATAAAAGATATGGAATTTACTGCAGAAGAAAAAGAAAGAGTCGAGCGAGAGGTGTTGGAAATTATGGCTACAGCGCTCGAAAACGAGCAGCTGACAGTCGATGATCCACCGGAAATTTCATATTTTTTGCTCGAGCGAATAAATACGATCAAGAATATGACCGAACTAATTGGGTTGCTACAAGAAATGACCGATAAATGGCCGATCTTTTCAGTCCTACTCGAACAAACAAGGGGGCAGATGCAAGATAAGGTTGATGATGAAGTGGCAGACGGTGTTGAAATGTTGATAAAACAAGGCAAGCTCGAGCGTGCCTTAGCCTTGGTTAAAAGCATTACAAAAAAAGTCACCCCACCGTATTCGCAATAGTTTTGTTAGGAAATTATAATTCCCTTATCAAGTTGCCAGGATAGATTCATATTACAATCTCCCCAAGATTGACAAATATGAAAGAAATAACGTATTCTAGGTTCATGGCTGACATACCTTCAAGTACAGAAATTCTGCAAGAAGCTGTAATGGCAAGGCCAGAAGCGACTGCCTCGCCGCTTACTGCGGCAGGCAAAGAGGCAGCAAAGATACGGGCAGATCAAGCAACCAAAGGAGCCGAAGGAGCATTACAATCGCAGGCCGAAATTTTCAAAAATCGCAACAAGCCTGAAGGACTTGCCTCAGGGCTCGATAAAAAAGTCGAGCAAACAGCACAAAGCGCTATAGAATCTCTTCTAACCGGTGATGAACAGACGAATGCTCAGGCGAGGCTGAATGAGGTTTTGGCTTTTGCAAAAAAAAGTCCGGAAGAGATGACTCCCGAACAAATTGATGCAGTTGTCGAAAATATTAAAGCAATTGTCGAATCAAGTGATTTATTAAATCAATGGCTCGTGCGGGAGGGCGGAGACCCTGAATCGCTAAAGCACTTCTTGGAAGACCCACAGTTCCGAGAGACGGTAAAAACTATTTTGAAAGAAAAGTTTGATCCTGAAAATTCTTCATGGCAGACCGATGAGGATATCGAGGATGCGCTAGAGCCTAAAGACATTCGAGATAAAACAAGAAGTGTAGATTCAGCAGAAGAAGAAGCCCAAAAAATCAAAGACGCTCGGGAGGACAGAGAGAGGGAAAAAGGTAAAAATACAACCAAACTTGAAGCCTTTGAGGGCGAGGGTGAAAGGGTAGCAGAGTTGAGAAGGGCAGAAGAAAGACTAAGAGCGCTAAGTCCAAAGATAGAAGCTCAGAAACAAACCTATGAGCGAAATCTCACCGAATATCAAAGAATTTTAGATGGGCTTCCAAAAGGAAGGAATGGTAACCCGATTTATCCTCCTGCGGGTTCAGCAATAGATCTTCAGATGAAATCGGCATTGGATGCGGCAAAGGAAGTCGAGGCACCTGTATTGGAATATCGATCAATGCAGGGGGTGGTTGCAGATTTTCATAAAGACCGTGACCATCTTCTATCAGAAAATGAACGAATAGACAGAGAACAAAGAGCGAGTAAAATTGATCTCGATACCGCAGAAGATCTTGTTAAGGAAAGACAGCAAGACTTGGACAAAGCAAGAAAAGCAGAAGAAGACAAAAAAGCTGAAGCAGCTGCTAAAAAAGGCGATCCCAAAGAAAAACTTACAAAAACTCTCGACAATATATTTCTTGAGGCGGCAGATCGATATTTCGGAGATAAGATCGCCACATTCGAAAAGCCGGCAAAAGAAGCAGCGGATAAAAGGGCCGCTGACGCACAAGAGGTAGTTGATAAAAGAATATACCAATCCCTCGCAGAGCTTTATGATAATAAAGATAGAAAGGGCGTCATAAGAAGGAAGACGATGCCCGGCAATAGGGCAACAGAATACATGAATGATCTAAAAGATATTACAAAAGGACCGGATGCTGTGCTTGAAAAAATTCTTATCAGACAGGGATTTGCAGTTGACGCGCCTCATCCCACAGTTCCCGGAAGAACGGTAAGAGTTCTTTCTCCCGAAGGAAAGAAAATGATGGACACAACAAAATGGAAAGAAACAATGAGAGCTCGTGTCGCTCTTGATGTGGTCAAGGCAAATCTGATCAATGGAGCATACAAAAAATCGGAAATGTCCGGAATACTTTCATCTCCATGGTTTGCCGAGGCGATTGGAAAGGACGACTCTCCTGAAGCAAAAGCAATACGCGCAAAAATTGACGAGTTGAAGAAAAAGGACGGTAAAGCAGTATCAACCGCAAAGTGGCTCAACGATAAATCCAAATCTCCCTTGGGTCTTGGAGTTCTCTTTATGCTTCTTGGTCCGGTTCCGCTCGGCGCGTGGTGGCTTGCTAATAAATCTCTTGGCGGTGGCGGACACGCTCCGGCTCACGCGTAAATATCATCAATTATGGCGTTTCAAAAGTTGGTTTTGTAATTTGATCAACCCCTGTAATATCCGATAAGAACTGCAGAATAAAGAAGCACAAGATGACAAAAACAAGCCCGATAATTGCATATGTCAGGGTTTTGCGGGCCGATTCCACTTGCTGAGGGTCGCCATGTGAATTTACGAATTTTATTCCTGCATACACTATCAAAAATCCTGCAACAACAGCAGAGAAAAGAATTAAAAATGTTGCGATTTTTTTGGGTGGGGGTGGGGGGGGGGTGGGGGGGGGGGGGGGGGGGGGGGGGGGGGG
>CAZBEA010000010.1:9533-24234 GCA_964490835.1 uncultured Gammaproteobacteria bacterium | reverse complement strand
TCACCGGCTGTAATTCGGTCATTTTTAAGACTATTCTGCCATTTAATTGTGTCCTCCGTGACGCCAAATTTGTTCGCTATTGTTGAAATTGTGTCCCCATTTTGAACTGTGTATGTAATAATCTCATCGCGAGGTTTTTCAGACACTTGCGTTTCAAAAACATCGTTTGTAACAAGAGAATCTTCAGTTCCAAGTACCTCTTGCGCAAGAACTTGTGTATTATCTTTTGAAAAAAGGCTCGAATCGGATACGAATGGTGAAATGAGCGCTCCCAAAGACAAAACCAGCATCGCACTGGTATGCGAAAAGAACCTATTTCTCCTTCCTCTCTTAATCAAAACACTTTTTACTACTACATTTTTATTAGATTCAAAAAGGTGAGAGAATATGAAGAATTTTGCCTTGGTGTAATCAAGTAGAAAAAAGATGTAAGTTATAAACTCTTTTTGCAAAAAATTGGAAGTATTCTTAACTGAGGCTATTTGCCCTTTTTGGACACGAGGAAGTCGAATGAATTTTTTCTTCATGGGAAAGTGAGTCTAAGATTACCACGAGATACCCATTTCTGTCAAATGTAGGTAAGAATACGGAAAGAAAGAAAATGAGGCTAATTATCCTTTTGCAAGCGAGGTAAGAAACTCCTCATTTGATTCACTCTTAGCAAGGCGTTCTATGACTGTCGGTGTACCCTCATCAGGACCCAAAACCTCAAGCATTCTTCTCATCGTCACAATCTTCATTAAGTTCTTTTCCTCGATCAAAAGATCGTCTTTTCGAGTTCCGGATTTTTCAACATGAATAGCCGGGAAGATACGTCTCTCCGCAAATTTACGATCCAAGTGAAGTTCCATGTTTCCGGTTCCTTTGAATTCTTCATAAATAAGATCATCCATTCTTGAACCTGTTTCGACCAAAGCCGTACCAATAATTGTAAGCGATCCACCCTCTTCACAATTTCGTGCCGCTCCAAAAAATCTCTTTGCAGGATACAAAGCCGCAGGATCAAATCCTCCGGTTAAAGTACGTCCTGAAGGGTCAATCGAAAGATTGTATGCACGTGCGAGCCTGGTAATCGAGTCTAGAACAATCACAACATCCATTCCCAACTCAACGAGTCTTTTTGCTCGGTCGAGAGCAATTTCTGCTATCTTTGTCTGGACCTCGGGAGATTCGTCGAAATTCGAGGCTACAACCTCGCCCTTCACAGATCTTGCAATATCGGTAACTTCCTCAGGTCGCTCTCCAATAAGTACAGCCATCAGATGAACTTTTGGGAAATTCTCGGAAATTCCTGCTGCAATATCCTTTAATATAGTAGTTTTTCCGGCCTTCGGAGGAGATACGATCATACCTCTTTGACCAAATCCGATAGGCGCAACCAGATCAATCACGCGTGTCGAAAGTGGGAATTTTTTGGTTTCCAGCTTTATCTGCTTGTTTGGATAAATAGGCGTCAGATCTTCAAAATATGGGCGTTTTTGAGGCGTATCAGCAGACTCGCCATTCACCCGCTCAATCTTGAGAAGTCCATAATATCGTTCGTTATCCTTTGGCGGTCTACCCTGACCTTCTACCATATCTCCGGCTCTGAGCCAAAATCTTCGTATTTGAGACGAGGAAATATAAATATCTTTATCTGATGGACGGAATTTTGGCCTCAAAAAGCCGTGGCCTTCGTTTTGGATATCAAGAATACCCGCAACAGCCTCGGTTGGCTGGTCTTCTTGGCGATATTCACGATTGTAACCGTTGTCGTAATTATTTCGTGGTCTGTATGATGATTGAGGAGCAGTTTGCTCTTCTTGCACAGCATTATTTGCCTGCTCTTGCGGCTCAACAGGCATACTCTCTTCTGAAGTTTCGACTGATTTTTTTACTGGCATGGAATTACAAAATGAACCTGATGCGTGAAATATTTGGAATTACGTAAACGTGGTAATCAAGTGCGTAGGTTCAATTTGTATTAAATCATGCGCTTATAGGGTTTGTCAAGGAAGGAAATGAGTCTCTGAAGTAGTTTGTTTACATATTTTAAATAGAATTTAGTGAGAAATTGAATAAAATAGTATCCTATAACATCCTATGCTCCCATAAACTATGAGACATACCTCTGAGGAAATTTATAAGAGATCGGTATATCCTATAACACTTGACACCCAGAAAATACCATGTTATAATGCCCAACAGTTCTCAAAAGAGAGCTCAAAATATATGACATTTAAGAAATCGATCGCAACAATTGCAACAACAGCTACCCTTTTCGGGGTTTTTGCTTCTACTGCATTCGCAGATACTTCACGCTGTCAAGTTGTGTACGGTGGTGGAGAAGTTTGTGACGAAAAAATCGAATTTGCTCTTGATAAGAAAGTTCTTAGCCCTTCAAAAGGTGGAGTTTTCGTTGACAACCTTCAAACAAATGATGCCAGATTTCAAGTCGGTTCTAACATCGAATATAAAATTATCGTTACCAATACCGGTGACAAGAAAATCACTAATGTAACCGTTACAGATACTCTTCCACAACACGTTACCTATGTAGCGGGTGGCTCATACGACAACAATTCAAGAAAAGTTACATATACCATTAAAGAACTTGATAAGGGTGCAAAAACAGAACTTTCACTTACGGTAAAAGTTGATGGTAGTGCGTTACCTGCAAATCAATCGGTCGTTTGTGTTGTAAACCAAGCTTCTGCTCGTGATGATAGTGGTGCTACAGCATCGGATTCAGCACAAGCATGTATTGAAAAATCTATTCCTACAAAAACTGAAGTAGTTACAGCGCCTCCGGTTAAAAAGATTCCTGAGACCGGACCTGAAATGCTTTCACTTCTTTTACTCGTTCCTTCCGGTATTGGAGGATATATTCTGAAGAAAAAATCATCGCTTTAAAGCGCATTCTTAAGGCAAGAGACAGTAGCTTCAGAGCAGCTCCAACCCCATTCTTGCAACCTTTCCAACAATTATAACAATTTGCTCAGAGCTACAGTCCCTTCCCTTAATGGGTAGGCTGAATTTTTTTATTTTGCCTTCATTTTGCATGAAGATACAAAGTAAAACATTTTCTGTTGTTCTTTAACAAGCATACAGGAAAATTTAAACGGTTAGTTTATTTATACGTATCATAATCTTCGGGTACGGAATTCTCGTGCTGTAACAAGCTCTGTACAGCACGGGGATCCCGTACCTGAAGCGCGGTAGTACGGCATCTCAGTAATAAAGGAGACTATAGAATGGACGACGTCAGGGCTCCGCCCTGACCCGCACGCGGATCTCACAGTCCGCCCGAAACCCATCCTGGCGCATTAAAACGCCTAGCACCAACCCTACGGGAGACAAACATCCATGTGGTCTTGGCAGCAGCTCCTTGATTGGGTCACCGCTGAAAACCCTCGTCGTGAACGCGATGAACTCCTTCAGGCTTTCGAAGGCCTGCATGGATACCCCATCACCATGGGGAACACCCTGCAGGTTCGTGCGAAGGTCAGGACGTTCATCAACGCGAAGATCGCCGAGTCCGGAGCAGATGCTCCGGCCAGCTGGGATCCACATCTCGGCCGCCGCACCCCTAACGGGGAGAATGGCGGCCACCAGAACGGTCAGGAAGAAGGGACACCTCCGGTGCTCCCAACCCCTGAAACACCCAGGGTGCCAGCAGTGGTACCCCCTGTTCCACCTCCGGTTCTCGTCAAGTCCCGCAAGGATTACGATGAAGATCCGGTGGTCGCGGAACGCCAGATTCAGGGTGACGTCACTCATGGGGTCATCAGTGGTGATACCGGTCGTGATCTCCTTCGGGAGGTTCACGCCGAGATCATCCAGGCACAGGAACCATCCGACAACGAAGAGATCCTTCCCGCAGGACTCCAGACTCCGATTATCGGCGTTTTCCGGCGCGTCATGCGCATGGAACTCCCAATCGATCGGGCGCTCGAAGAAATGCGCAGGGTCGCCAAGATTGCAGCCGTCGCAGCCACCGAAGCCATTCTCTTGGAACTTCTCGCGAAGTACACCAAGGGTGGCCGAGTGAAGCTGCACGAGATGCAGTCCGACGAAGTCGAGGTTCGCCAGCTCGCCGCGGCTTACCCCGCGGACGAACAGCCTGAGGCGCCACCCTATGAGGAGGCGCCACCACCGTCCGAGGAGGACGACATGGCGATTCGCCAGCCTACCGGGCCTGATGCCGGCCACGAACCGCAGGACGACCATGTCGCTCTGCCCTGGAAGGAGCGCAGCGATTACGCTGCCGTTCCTCTCACCAAGGTTGCTCGCACTCAGGTCGAGAACGACGCACGGCGCGGCCTCATCTCGGAAGAGAACAAGGCCGACCTGCTGTCGCAGATCGACGCTGAAGAGGCGGCTATCCAGGATCAGCATGACGCCCAGATCGGGCGCCTCCGCGAGATCCAGTCACTGGCTTCCGCCAGCTCCAAGCCGCCCTCGGGTGGCAAGGGCGGCGGCAGCAACGGCAAGTCTCGTCCCTTCGGCGGCGGCCGCGATCCCCGTGATCGCGAACCCGTCTACGTCGAAGACGATGATGATGATCGCGTCGTCCTCGAGCGCCGCGGCAACCGCATGGTTGACCGCCGCGCCACAGACGATGACCGCAACCCGATGCTGATCCCCGCGATCTTGCTCGGGGTGCTGGCCGCAATCGCCGTCGTTATCCTGCTCGTCTGGTTGTTCAACAACTGGGACGACATCACGGATGACGATGACGATAGTACGCCCGTGTCGACGCAGACCCCCGGTAACCCCGGTGGTCAGCCGACCACTACGCCGCAGACGCCCGCTGCCACCGCCACGCAGACCACCGGCAACCCCGGTGGCAACGGCGGTGGCTTGCCCACTGGTCAGGCTCCCGCTGCCTGGACTGCTCCGCAGCCCGGTAGCGACCTGAACAACGAAGCGCAGTTCACGAAGGTCCCGATCGACGTCGCCAAGGAAGGCCAGTGGAACCACCGCGTGTTCAACATGCGGCTGTTCAACGCAGCCAACAACTGGGGTGGCGCCGATAGCTGGTTCGTTTCGCTCGTCACCGGAGCCAACTCCGGCGGCGCGTGGACGAGCCACGGCAATCCGGGACAGGTGGTCTACCGTGCCAACAAGACGCACGTCAACTGGTGCCTGGGCATTCTCACGACTGCCCAGTACAAGGACCAGTTCATGGCGGGCGCGACCGGTAGCGCTGCGATCAACGTTCGGATCACTCCGAACTCGATCGTCACCGTCAAGACCGTCTCGGGTAAGGTCGTCAACCAGGCGACATCCGATGGCGGCGACATCACGATCGTCCTCCCCGATTCCGGGGTGGTGACCGTGTGTGTGGATTACACGACGGCGACCGGCACCCACGAGTCTCTCGTGTGGTGGGGGCCCTACGACCGCTCGGAAGGCATCAACACCGTCCGCGGCGATCAGTAACCGTCTAGCCTCGACTCTGTCGGGGCGCCAATCCGGGGGGAGGGTTCGCCCTCCCCCCGGTTCAGGACGGAATTTCCGATCCGATTTCATCTCTGCAGTTTTGCATTGCAGAAAATGAATGAAGAGAAGATTTTCCGTTCGTGGGAGTCATCCTCCCACCCTGTATGCTTCCGTTTTCCGATACGATCGGAACTGATGAGTCCAAGGAGAACTTTCCATAGGACGAAACGGAATATATGTTACAAAGCATTACAAAAATTATTACGACCATTTTGACACTTGTGACTCTCGCAGGAATTGCTTTTTTTGGCTTAAATAACGGATTTAAAAGATTCGATCGGTATATGGATTTGAAAGCAATCCAAGATTGTACCTCTTCATATCAACAAGAGATAACCGATGAGACAATAGGTGTCGTTCGAAATAGACCGCTTGAACAACAAGCCCGTGAATGCGCTATTCAAAAAGGTGTTGAGAATTGGGACGGTGTGTGGAGTGATCTTCTCACCGAGTAAGGCGGGTTATGAAAAAACTAATTCAGAGCTTTTTATTCACTGTCCTGTTTCTTATTTTTCTGAGTATTTCGATGCTCGGAAGCGTGGCTCCAAAACAACTTTCTGCCACAGCGGGTTCATATCAAATTGCCGCTTTTGACAATGGGTTTTCTCTCTTTCAAAATTCACGAGGAAAATACTACACCCTTTCTCCTTTTAACGACTATGAATTGTACCAAGACAAATCTCGATCAAGCTTTATAACAAGCGAGGAGATTCAAAACAAAACATTCACTCAGAATGCTGAGAAAAATTACGTTCACAAACTGATCCTATCATTCAGAGATTACTTTGGCAAAAATGGCGAAACACTCACCTTTCAATCGAATGAAAAAAAAATCAAATACAACACAACAATCAACGGCAATCACATTCATGTAGAGAGATCTGTAGTATTTGGAGACAGCTCTTCAACGCGTATTCTTGGAATGACTCTTTCTTTTCAAGGAAATGACTTTGTGTATGATACAAAAGGCAATCTCTTCACCTACGTCCCTTCTGAACAAGTCGAGTCATTCAATAGAAATTCGGCGATGAATCTTTCGGCGAATTTCGAATTCCTGCAAATTGCGCTCTCCGATAAAAAGGTATTTATCACAAATCCCGATGTGGCGGGAGTTATCGGTATTAAAGGAAGGTCGAATCAGATCGTTCGGATCAATCGTGATGCCAAACTTATCGAGGTTGAAGAGGTAGTAAAACCTGTAGACGGCGCCTATACCACATCGTTTGATATTTATCTTTTTGAATCTCCACAGGAAGGACTCATGAGCCTATGATAATCTCGCTTTTTGCCGGGCTTTTGTTCTTTCTCTTTCCAACTCTCGTTGGTCGTACTTTTATTCGACTACTTAATAAAAAGCGAACACTTTCCCACCCTTTTGTTACATATTTCATATCGGGATCGCTTGTGACATATGCGGTAACGGTTCTCACCTATTACATCGCGCAATTTGCCGACATCAAAATCGGTTTTGAGTATATTTTTGCCGGAGTTATTGCTCTTTTATCGTTCGTATTCATTCCGGCAAATTTTGTAATCGACAAATTTGATCTGAAAATAAAAAAATTTATACTCCCAACTCTTGCCTCTATAGCAACAGCAACACTTACCACGATGCTGTGGAATATAAAAAGTCCGTACCCGTTAAATTGGGATATTTACGAGCATCAAACGCTTACCAACACCATTCTTGACGGACGATTTAGCTTCTTCTCATCTCAGGTTACCGATACGTTCGGATTCAACGGATATTCGACGCTTTTTCATACGCTTCTGGCAGCCTCACAGACATTCTTCTCAATTTCAATCTTCGATTATTGGAATTCTGTGTCTTTTGTTCACCTTGTGCTTGTTTGCCTTGCATCATATCTTCTTGCAAAAGCAGTGACCGGATCACGGGCTGTTGGATATATTAGCATGCTTCTTGGAGGGCTCATATTTGACTCTACGATCAGTTTCACGAACCTTTTCCTTATTCCGCAGACTTTCACCGCTCTTGTTTTTATACTCCTCTTCACACAACTCGTTCGCAGCCTTAAAAATGGCACCAATCTCCCACTACCGTTTCTTTTCTTAGGATCGATCTTCTTATTACTCAATCACTATATCGTGGGTTCTATTGCATTCTTTTTCTACGTTGGGACGTATCTGTATTTCAGATTCCAGCATTTTCTCACTCCTAAAATGGATAGAAAATATGCAATGGCGATAGGAATTATTATCACATCGATTGCAATTTTTGCTTCGGGTTTTGTGCCGCTGGGATTTATCAATAAAGGTGAAGGTGAAGCATTTGTACTCGATTTTGCCGATAAATGGAACGTGCTTCGCCAATCATACGGCCTCCTACCACTCATTTTCTTCCCAATCGGAATATACACGATATTAAAAAAGCGAACCGAGCTTGCGCTCTACACGCTCGACACAACACTCGCTCTGAGTGCACTCGTTCTGTTTCAGCTTCCTTACGTTATGAAGTTTTTTGTCCTAGACAAGTACTTTCTTGGGGTAATTTTGGCCGTTGGAATGTATACAATTTTGAATCGAATAAAAACGATTGTACTAAAATATGTGGGATTTGCCGCACTCATATTTTCACTCATATTTATCTTCGCTCTCAACAGTGCTAATTGGAAACAAATTCTTATCTACAAGAATACCCACAGTCATGTCGGGGATAATGAAATTAAAGCAGCACAATTTCTAAAAGAAGAATACGGATCATCCGATGCGATGCTCGTCTCCGATCCGTCAACTCAGTACGTCCTCGAAACAATTTCGGGAGTAAATACTCAAGGCGGAGCCTATATGGACCACCCTGCCAGAGATGTACTGCATTCTATTTCTCAGGAAAATGATCCTAATAAAGTTGCGGAAGCTTTATTTGAAATCAAAGACAAGATAACTACAGATTCAAATACCAGACTTCTTGTTCTAAGCGGAAGATATTTTGTGTGGCAGAACCAAAGCGAGCGTAACAAACAGGACCTCAGCTTCAACATATGGCATACTGCAGATCTTACCGAGACTAACAAACAATACATATATCGTCTTATCAAGCAAAGCGATCGCTTTACGCTCATTTTTCAAAATGAAACCATAGCAATTCTCGAGGTTAAAAGAGCCAATTCAAACTTGAAATAACCTATAGTTTATGATATAATTCGCGTATGTTGTACGACAAAAAAATATCAGTTATCATACCCTGTCGGGACGAAGAAGCAGCCCTCTACTCGATGCTTTCTAAAGCACCATCGTATATTGATGAACTCATAGTTGTAGATAATGATTCTAAAGATAATACAGTCGAGGTTGCGCAAACTTTCCATGCAATAGTAATAAGTGAGAAAAGAAAAATGAACGGGGTTGGATACGGATACGCTCACCAAAGCGGTATGAAACACGCAACCGGTGATATCATTATTGCGCTTGACGGTGACGACACCTACCCTATTGAAAAGATTTACGATATTGTAACCTATATGGAAAAAAGTGGTGCCGATTTTGTATCATGCTCAAGATTTCCCCTCGCTGAAAACCGAGCAATTTCAAGAACCCGACAGCTGGGAATTAAAATATTAAATCTTCAGGTCTCACTTCTCTACGGATATCAAATTAAAGATATTTTAAGCGGAATGTGGGCAATGAGAAGCGATGCTATGAAAAAAATTAAAGTCGCCAAGGGAGATTGGAACTTTTCTCCGGAAATCAAGCTTGCGGCACTTATGCATCCCCAAGTGCATTTTTCCGAATATCACATCGCTCATGCGGTACGACTGAACGGCCTTTCCAAACAAAACATTTGGAAGACGGGTCTTGATCATTTAATGTATATCATTGGAAGAAGGATGACTATCGATGCGCACGCTACACGCCAACAAATTGCATACACGCTTCATACCATTTCCTATGCCAGAAAAGGGTTCTCGCGCAAATTCACTCAGCTTTTTCTAGCCTAAGATTATTTATGAGAATTCTTCTTGTTAGTCCGTATTTTTACCCTCACAAAGGCGGAAGCCAACAATATGCTGAGGAGCTTCACTATACTCTCATGAGACAGAATAAAGACGTGAAGGTGGATGTATTATGCTACAACACAGATGGCGCAAAGAGAGTTGAAAAATACCGGGGGTTTACGATCTACCGAATTCCGACTCTGCAAATTCTTCCCGGGCAATTTGCCCTTCCAAATTATATCGAGCTAATCCGAACCTTAAAAAGACTCTTCAAAAAAAACAGGTATGATCTCATCAATTCCCACACGCGATTTTTTGAAACCTCATGGTGGACTCCATGGATAGCCAAAACCTTCAAGACGAAATCGGTTCTCACAGACCACTGCTCTTCTCATCCGGTTCATGAATCATTTCTTGTCAACAACATTTCTTACGTAATTGATCGTTTTTTAGTTCCAAGTTTGATTAAACCGTATGATTTTATCACCGTAACAAATCAAACCACTCAGAAGTTTCTCTCACGTCTTGGTTTGAAAGACACAAGCGTAATCTATGGTGGAGTCAATGTAAAAGATTTTAATAAAGCACGTCATACAAAAACCAGGACCCTTTCCTTTTCAAACCAAACATTTGGAGATACTGACATCGTCGTAACATTCGTGGGACGTATGATTTATTCCAAGGGTCCGCAAATTTTACTTGAGGCTGCACTGGATATTTTGAAAACCAAAAAAAACATGTACGTACTGTTCGCAGGAACCGGTTCAGAGTACAAAAAGCTCTCACAACACGAAAATAAAAGAATCATCTTTCTTGGCTCTCTCAACAAAACTCAAGTCGCAGAACTGCTGTCCAAAACCGATATCCTGGTTCATCCTTCGCTTCATCATGAGGGATTTCCGAATGTACTACTCGAAGCAGCTGCTTCCAAATGTGCAATTATTGCAACAGACATGGGTGGAACGCATGAAATTATTAATAAAAAAACCGGGATTTTGATTAAGAAACCAACTGTGAATTCTGTTAAAAAAGCGCTTTTAATTATGCTTAGAAGCAGATCAACCCGTCAAAAATACGCAGATGAAGCGCGTAAATGGGTCGTTGAGAATTATTCGTGGGAAAAAATCGCAAGACAATACAAAGAATTTATTCTAAAACAGGTTCTTTCTTCAAAATAGACGCAATCTAGTAATCCCACCCGTTGGGATGCGCTTTGTACCACGTAATTGAAGATTTGATACTATCTTCGAGCGTGTGCTCCGGCTTCCACCCGAGAACTTTACCAGCCTTTTCAATTGAAGCGATCATTGTTGCGTATTCGCCCTTTCTTGCCTCACCCCGATCAAGAGGAAGAGTACCACCTGTTAATTCTTCAACTTTTTTCACAATTTCAAGAACAGAGTTCCCTGTGCCTGTTCCGAGATTAAATATTTCACTTTCACCATTATTTAATAGGTAATCAAGCGCTAGATTATGTGCCCGATTCAGATCGATAACATTTACATAGTCGCGAATCGGACTGCCGTCCGGAGTATCAAATGTCCCGCACGTGAGTCTGAAGGGCTCGATTCCGAGCGCTCCCCGTACGGCATTTTGGACCAAGTGAACAGAGGGTTTTTTGCTATCACCAATTTTGCCGTCATCCGTTGCGCCACAGACGTTAAAGTATCTGAGAATTACCGATTTCAACCCTACATTCCTGTACCAAAAAAGCATTTGCTCGGTCATTCTTTTTGAAGCCCCGTACGGATTGGCAGGGTTCGTCGGATGCTCTTCGTCGAGTGGCACGTATTCCGCTTCGCCAAATACGGCACACGTCGATGAGAACACAACCTTTGTAATTCCATGCGAAAGTGCTGAAGTGAAAAGTTTGTTCGAAGTAAGCGTATTATTTGTGAAATATTTGGCCGGATCTTTCATCGATTCATCGACCGAACAATTAGCCGCATAATGCACTATAGCCTCGATACCATGCTCCTTACTCAACACCTCATCAATTCCACTCATTATATCGGTGTCGTACATCCGTACTCGATCCTGCCCTACTTCTCCCTGTATCAGCTCTAAAGGTTGCTTGAATCCGGTAGAAAAGTTGTCGATCACAACTATTTCGTGTCCCTTTTTCACAAATTCCGATACGGCGACCGATCCAATGTATCCTCCTGCACCTGTTACTAAAATTTTGGCCATATTTGTATTGTACCCAATCTTGAAACGAGTGTCTAGAATCCAGAGACCAGATTTGTCAAGTACTATTTTTTTCCAACATAGTTATCCACATTTTTTTCATTAATTTAAAATAGATTGATATAGCAATATAAAATTAAATAGTATAATTATAGGTCTATGGTTTTATGGTGGGTAATTTTCTATAGGTTGCAGCAAAAAGAAAGCTGTGCTATACTACTTTTATGAAACTCATCAAAAAAATTCTGAGGGTAAAAAAGACTTCAACTATGAAGGATTATTATCAAATTTCTATAGAGAATATAGGAAAACAACAAATACAGAAGATGAATAAAATTGGAGTTTCAATACCGATTGTATTCAGCTAGGCACTGAATCGATCGAACATTAAAAATTTAGGCAAATTTTTAGGCTTTTTAAAAAAAGAGCATCGCTTTCGCTACGTGATAATAAAACCTTTGTACGATAAGCAATGCTCTTTTATGAAAGTTTCGTATATAGTCTTAAGGCAGGATAAGACTAATACAATGATATAGAAGGTATCAAAACAGAAACCTTCTTGTCAAGGAAAAATGATGAGGCCAAATGTTATCATTTAGCGCCAATTTGCTTCATTTTTCATGTATTAACCCACTCCCTTTGCCTTTTGACCTAAAGACCCCGAGATACGTGAGGTCTTGGTATGGTGGGGATGTTGGGCAGGCATCCTCACCTTCCGAAGATCCCACAATCTCGGGGTTTTTTGTGGCAAATAAACCAAACAATGTGTCTTAAAAGAAAAAATTGAGAAGCGTTGTTATCCTACTGAACAAACATCCTTTCGTTACGAAGTGACTAACCAAAACTATTCCTGAGGAGCAATGATTTTAATGGTCGAGGTTCCACCCGCTACCATCCACGAGTCCCCATAGAGAAGAATGTAGTGTTTGTCTTGGGTGATGAGTCCTTTTTTACGAAGAAACGATATGGCATTTTGCATCTGCTCCATTCTAACGGCAGTATTTTCTTTAAATACTTTTGGCTGCACAAATGCGTACGTTCCATAATTTATCGCCATTTGGTCACGAACTTTCTTATCGGGAGCGAAAACAAAGATCGGGTACTTGGGGCGGTAACGTGACAATTTACGCGCCGTACGCCCTGTCTGAGTGAAAACGATAAATCCACCAATTGCCTGCTCTTGAAGCTGAAGCTGCAAACACATATTATACGCGCTGTCACACAGCATTTCCTCGCATCCGCGAATGAAATAATCATACAAAGATCTTGTATCTGAGATGGCAACTCTTTTTTCGCTGAAAGCAACAGTCTGTGATTGAGTATTTACCGCCTCAAGCGGATATTTTCCGGCTGCAGTTTCCTCAGACAACATAACAGCATCCGTAAAGTCGTATGCCGCATTTGCAATATCCGAGACTTCGGCGCGTGTTGGATATGGTCGCTCGATCATAGAATGCAACATCTGGGTAGCGGTAATTACGGGGATTCCGCGCTCCATGCACTTTTTGATAATCTCTTTTTGATAAAATGGAACCTGCTCCATAGGAATCTCTACACCCAAATCTCCCCGCGCGACCATTATTCCCTCCGATGCGGCAACTATTTCGTCCAAGTTGTCCAGGGCGGATTGGGTTTCGATTTTTGAGATAACCCGTGCGTCAACACCCTTCTCTTCCATTACTTTTTTCAAGGTTAATATGTCCTCAGCTGTTCGCACAAATGAGAGCGCAATAAAGTCGACATGGTGGGTTGAGGCCATCTCAATCGCCTCAAGATCTTTTTCATTGAGAACCGGCAATGGGAAAAGCGCACCGGGAATATTCATCGTTTTACGGTTTTTCAAAACGCCATCAGAAAGAGAAATAAGAATAACCGTATCTTTCCCAGCTCGCTCGACTATAAAATGCAATCTACCGTCATCTACGACGACTTTTTGATCCTTCTCAAGATACCCGAGCACCTCGGGCTGAGTTACTGTAAAGGTGTTTTTGGCTTTGGGTTCTTTTTCAGATGAAAGCGTAACTTTGTCGCCTATCTTCAGGGCAATCTCTCCGTCGTTTACATACACTCTTGTTCGTATTTCAGGACCCTGAAGATCGATAAGGGTTCCGATTGAAAGTTCGAGTTCGCTAGCAAGATTTTTTACCGTATCAACGAGATTGGCATGCCATGCTATTTCGTTGTGCTTGAGATTGAATCGAACCACATCAACGCCCGAAACCAACAGGCTTTTTAAAATCTTCGGATCCTCAGACGATGGCCCAATAGTTGCAACAATTTTAGTTAATTTTTTCATTTTTATGAGCCTGAACCAAAAAAAGAACCCACTTGGGGATTTGTGGATTCAGACCAAATAGTATTATATACACACATATTTAATTTGAAAAGGGGTTAATTTTTGATCGTGGCGAAGAGTATTTTACCTGTGTCCGTCTGGAGAATTCTTGAGATCATGATACGTATCGTATTTCCGAGTTGATTCGATCCATCCTCGACTACAATCATTGTTCCATCGGGCAAATACCCGACACCCTGTCCCTTACCTTTCCCTTTTTGGATGATTTTCACATAGAATTCTTCACCCGGAAGTGCATTTGTCTTTAATACATTTGCCATTTCGTAGAGGTTAATCGAAACCACATCCTCAATTTTGGCTTTTTGAGACAGATTGTAATCACAGGTTAATACTCTTCCTTTTTTCCTTTTTGCAAATTCGACCACTTGATCGTCTACTGCAAGCTCTTTTTTAGAACTTGTGATCACGTAAAATTTTGAATCTTTAAGCTTTTTGGCTTTCTCAAGATCGCCCAATGCCCTTCTCCCGCGTTCTTTTTTCAACGGATCTTTTGAATCTGCGATTGATTTGAGTTCACCCAAAACGCTTTCGAGCACTACAAAATCACCATAGAATATCCCCATTCGGATCAAGTCAAATATTCTTCCGTCGATAATTGCTGACGTATCCAAAACTTTTGGCGTCGTTAGTACTTGGTCTTCTTTTTCTTGATTGCGCGACCGCGTAATGGTACTTGCCACTCTTTTTCCGACCTCATCTGCAATCTGCAAAATGACTTTCT
>CAZBEA010000010.1:0-9523 GCA_964490835.1 uncultured Gammaproteobacteria bacterium | reverse complement strand
ATTACCCGAGATACGGGTACTTTTTGTGTGCTTTTTTGTTCCGGTTTTTGTTTTTTCTTCATACAACCTTTTGTAACAGTATAGCAAGTTCTTGTGCCGATTCAAAGGAAAGTAAGGCTTTAAAACCGAATTTGTGGGCCTCCTTTTTTCTTTTTTCCAGATTTGTCACTGGTTTTATTTCGCCCAAAAGCCCTACTTCTCCACACGCCACTACATCCTTTAATATTTTTCCTTTCACGCTTGAGGCGATTGCAAGACACACAGCCAGATCCACTGCTGGTTCGCGAATTGTCATTCCACCCGCAACATTGACATAGACATCGAGCCTATCGAGCGGAAGCCGCGCGTGCTTCTGAAGGATCGCGAGTAAAATTTCAAGCTTTTTATCGCTTATTCCAAGCGCCGTGCGCCTGGGAAAAGAAAGACCCGTCGGAACGGTGAGCGCCTGAATCTCAAGAACCAGAGGCCTTGTCCCCTCTAAAATGACGGTAAAACATGCACCGGGAATTTTTTTTGTAGATTTATCAATAAAAAAAGATGACGCATCGGATAATTCTACGAGTCCTTTTTCATCCATAACAAATATCCCAACCTCGGTAGTGTCCCCAAATCTATTTTTGTGACATCTGAGAATCCGCGTTCCACTAATACTCTCACCTTCAAGGTATAAAACCGTATCGACCATATGAGATAACGTCATGGGACCCGCGACGTTTCCTTCCTTTGTAACATGACCCACTAAAATAATTGGAACTTGAAGTGTTTTGCCCAACTGGACTAATTGACTCGTGATAAATCTAACTTGCGCAATTGATCCTGGAAGTCCGGGAAGATTTTCTGACACAACAGTCTGAATCGAATCCAAAATAACAAGATCGTACGAATCTTTTTGAATGACAGCACTAATTTCATCAATATTGGTATCGGCAAGAAGGAAAAATGCATCGGGAAATTTTTTACCGGTATTCACTCGCTCTGCTCTTAGCCGTATCTGGCCATCAGATTCTTCGCCTGATACATACAATACCTTTTTGCCTGAATTTGAAACGTTGAAGGCGACTTGAAGTAGAACCGTTGATTTTCCGACTCCAGGATCTCCGGAAAGAAGAATTATCGATCCCGGCACGATTCCCTGATCGACGTCTTTACCGGATGATACCCCACCTAAGACACGATCAAACTCACCAAAACCCGTAGAAAGTCTTTTCGTATCAGAAATATTAATCTCTGAAAGTTTTTTAGGAATAATTAACTGGCTTTCGGATCGCGCAGATGAAATCACCGGCTTGCCCCGAACGGATGTGATGGGTATTTTGAATTCTTTGAATGTATTCCACTCCCCGCACTCGGGACACTTTCCGTACCACTTTTTACTATCGTACCCACAATTCGAACAAACAAATGATATGTCCTTGGCCATAGAAGAATTTAGGAACTAGTAGCCGTGCACGAGGTAGAGAGATAAAGCCTTTTTCTAGTAACTAGCTACTAGTTACTAACGGTATCCAAGAGGGATAGCCTTGAGTACCGGTGAAACAACAATGTGGCGTCGGCGTGTGTCAAACTCTACAATTTCACAATCCACACTATCTCCCACTTTATAGCTGGTCGAAGACGGGATCTTGGCCGCGGGAATAAACCCTGTCGTATCGTCATTAATTTTCAGAACTACTCCGCGAGCTTTTACGTCTGTAACAACACCCTTCACTTTATCCTCTACTTTATATTTATTCTTCACTTCATCAAATGAGTCCTTTGCAAGACGCTTTAGTGAGACGTTGACCCGTCTTGAGTCGTAGTCGATTTCCAAAACCTCCGCTTTGACACGGTCACCCTTCTTAATAACGCTGGCAACATCCTCCACTCTATCGTGTGACAGTTCTGAAATATGAACAAATACTTCAATTTTTACGTCCTTCTTAGGCTCAATAACACCATATGCGCCGTATGGGGTAAGCGCCGTAATCTCGACATCGACTGATTCGCGAGGCTTGATATAGGTGGAAATCTCCCGTGGATCAACTATATAATGTACAGCTTTCTCAGAAAAAATAACGCGCTTTTTCTCCTTGTCAAACTCGATAATCCGAACATTAACTTTGGAACCGATGAGGTTGTCTTGATCTGAAATAATCTGCGAATACGGTAAAAATCCCCGTGTACCCTGATCGGTATTCACAAAATACCCTCCTCGTGTGATATCCGTCACGGTAACCGGAAAAATTTCCTTCTTCTCGGAAAGTCCCTTGAATTTTTCATACACCAAATTATCAAGAGTTCTTCTCAGAGATACGACAGGAAATCCTTCCTCTGCCTCGGGTGATAATACCGTAGCTTTAACTTTGTCTCCAATTTTTAAGAATGAGAGAAGATTTTCCTGATTTTGACGATCGAATTCAAGAACAAGCGCATCACCCTTAGAACCGATATCAAGAAGTATTTCGTTTGGAGTTAATTTTTTGACTGTACCCTCGACTTCATCGCCTTTTTGAAGCCCTCGGACTTGTGATCCGTGTGAAGCCATAAGTTCGGCCATTGAAGTTGCCTTTTTTTGTGCGTTCATTAAAATTGGTCCCCCTATCCATGTAAGATGCTTTAATTTTACCACAAGAAGAGCCTGAGAACAACAAAAAGATTACCGAATTTGATAAATGACATCGAGAATAATCTGATATGAGGCTGTGGTACTACCGTAATCCATGTAAATTTTATTTTGTGTAGGATAATAAGGATCTTGATACTGAGAATTATTTGAGGCGTCTTTGACCGATATAATTTTTTTGACTCTGAGATCACCAATTTCCTCTAACTCCTCGACTTGCTTTTTTGCGTCAAGCAGTGCATTTTTTCGAGCCTCAGATTTTACCTCATCGGTCGCAAGAGCGTACAGCGACGAGGATGTAGACAAATTATTCGTCTCAAGAATTCTTGTCACTTGGTCTAGCTTTGAAATTGCATCGGACTTTAGAGTAACACTTACGCTTACTGAAGGATAATATTCGCTGCTCGTGGGTGTTGGGGGAGGTATTCGAGTTGTTCCGTCGTCACCCGGCACGGGGGTAGGAATCGCGTAATAGTCGTATTTATAATCGGGCGAGGCGTAGGAAGATATAGAAACCGATTGATTTGAAATTCCAATAGCTGCCAGGTCCGTTCTTACCTTGTCGGCAACTGTCCTCGCGCTCGCCTCTGCTTCACTAAAGCTTGTATATTTTTTAGAGTAATTATTCGAATATCCGGAAATAACTGCCTCGGTTGCTTTTACTTCGACTGTCCCATTTGCCGTAATACTGATTGTTTTGAAGGCGTCCGGAGATTTAAATCGTGTCACAGCATATAAATATGTAATTACCCCCCCGATAAGTGCGCCTGCAATCACAAGAAACAAACCCTTTACAAAAAGACTCGATACTCCAATATGAATTCCCACATGGTGATTTTGAGGGCTTTGATTGCTCGGCTGATTTTGCTCCATGATTTAAATGTAAGAAGATTGAGGTGGGTTGTCAAGGAATCAAAACAAACAGCAAAATATAGAGCGCAAGAAGTGCTCCAATCTGTGTAAAGATGCCCCATGGCTTATCCAGCTTGTGGTGTAGCCTGTCCGAGAAGTCATCGAGCTTTTTAATCACCGGTATATTCATTTTAAAGACCGTGTATGGAGCAGATATCCAATCGGGAAGTTGAGCAGAAAATATACACAAAAGTAACAAAAGATAATTATTTTCGAGCGATAAGTATGAATACACAATTATGCTCAAAATCAACCCAATTCCAATATCTACACTCCCCTCCACAAATCGCCTCATTGCGCTCTTTTTCCCCAGATGCGTTCCGACATCCCAGTGTGGCAATATATCTGAAGGGTAATGTGTCAGAAACGACAACCCTACTGCAAGATAAGGATTGTTAAATTTTGCAGCCAGTAGCGCTCCAATCAACGCGTGTCCTGTTGAAGTCATAAAACAAGTATACACAAGAGGACCCTTGTTGAGGAAGAACGAGTATTTTGGATTCAATTTTGAATCTGCTACAATAATTCCATGTCAAATCTACCCCCGAATAAAAATCACAGTGGGAAGATATTCTTGTTCTCTTTCCTTCTTATCGCGGCCTCAATTGCAGGCATGGTCGTAACCGGAATACTTCTGTACGAGAATAAAAATTCCAAATCACAAGAAGATTCTCAGCAAACAGAAGATAATCTGACAAAAAATGTTACCGAAAGTACCCTTTCAGATCTTGTCTCCGTTGCATTATCGACCAAACAATATACTATTCTTATCCAAAATCTTGCTCCGGTTGTTGAATTTGAAATTACAGATGAGGATTGCTGTGGACAGTTAAATGTTTCACAAGTTATGCAGAATCTGAGCGTTCTCGAAGGGGCTCAGGGCCCGTGGGCATTTGAAAAAGAAGCAGGAGACATGAAAGAAACTGTCATGATCGGAACTTCATCGAATGACTATTTGTTCGGCTATACGGTTGATGATGCGAACCAGATTAAGAAAATTATTATATCTCGGCCCGAACCTGAAGACCCCATTCCAACACCGACTATTATCCCTGTCCAAGGTGTTGCCACTGTCTCGGCACAAGAAGGAACACCCGCCGAATAATCTATAATTTGATATCATAGAGCGTATGGAAGAAAAATTTATTTATATTGCAGTTCTTGTTTTCTCAGCAATATTGCACGAAATCATGCATGGTGTGACTGCTGATCGACTTGGCGACCCAACAGCCAAACTTATGGGAAGAATCACACTCAACCCTATTCCTCATATTGATCCGATTATGAGTCTTCTTCTGCCCGGTCTTCTTATTTTTATGAATTCACCCATTTTCTTCGCCGCAGCCAAACCCGTCCCTGTTAATCCAATTCACTTCAGAGAACCCAAAAAAGACATGGCACTCACGGCGCTTGCCGGACCACTCACAAACTTGGCTTTAGCATTTATAGCAATTATTCTCCTAAAATTTTTGGGACCGAGCCTACCACTCATTCTTAGCATCGTGCTTGAAGCAATGATTTGGGTGAACTTTGGATTAACCTTTCTGAATCTTGTCCCTATTCCTCCACTGGATGGTTCAAAAGTTTTTTCAGCATTTCTTTCGGATAGATTCGCCGCTCAATACCAAAGCATTTCACCATACGGGTTTTTCATTCTTTTTGCGCTCTTCTACTTCACACCTCTTGGGTCATTTCTACATTATTTAACAATATTTACTTTACGACTTCTGGGGCTCTAAATCCCCTCTTGTCAAACAATTAAAAACCAATTAATATATGTCGTTGGTATGAAAATAAAAGATCTTAAATCAATTGAAATACTTGATTCCAGAGGCAATCCGACCGTCAGAACTTTCATAATTCTTGAAGACGGCTCGACACACACATCTTCGGTCCCATCAGGAGCATCGACAGGATCACACGAGGCAGCAGAATTAAGAGATGAAGACAACACGCGTTACTTGGGTAAGGGTGTCCAAAAGGCAGTAGAAAATGTTAATAATGCAATCAAAAACGTTGTAGTCGGGATGAATGCCGATCCTGAAAGTGTCGATAGTCGCATGATCGATCTTGATGGGACAGAAAATAAATCCAGACTCGGAGCAAATGCAATTTTATCTGTCTCCCAAGCTGTCGTTCGCGCAGCCGCTCATATAGAGAAAAAGCCACTATGGAGCTTTATGAACGAGTACTATTTCAGCGAGACCAAGCCCTCATTTCCACAATTACTGGTAAACATCGTCAATGGCGGCAAACACGCCTCGTGGAACTTTGATATTCAGGAATTTATGGTTGTACCAAATACAACAAAGCCTTCCGAATCTATTCGAATTGCAGCAGAAATCTTCCACAATCTCGGCAAAGTCTTAAAGGAGAAAAAGCTTTCGACACTGCTGGGTGATGAGGGTGGATACTCTCCTCTACTCTCGTCAAACGAAGAAGTACTTGAAACAATTATGGGAGCGGCAAAAAATGCGGGGTACGAGAATGTACGCGATTTCAGACTCTCGCTTGATGTGGCATCGACCGAGTTTTTCAAAGACGGCAAATACGAGATGAAAAAAACCGGCAAATGGCTTACTCCTGAAGAGCTCACAGAATACTATTCTAAGATTGGGCAGAAATACTTTATTCTCTCTTTTGAGGATGCATTTGCAGAAGACGATTGGGAGGCACATAAGAAATTTGCAGCGATGGCCGAAACATTCAAATTCACCACAATCGGTGACGATCTTTTTGTAACCAATCCAAAACGAATTAAGAAAGGGATTGAGGAAAAAGCGGCAAACGCGGTACTCGTGAAAGTGAACCAAATCGGAACAATAAAAGAAACTGTTGAGGCTATCAACATGACCCACAAAGCCGGTTGGAAAACGGCAATTTCGCACCGAAGTGGTGAAACGGAAGATTCATTTATTGCAGACCTTGCATATGCGTGCGCATCGGAATTTATCAAAACCGGGTCTATGGCGCGATCCGAGCGACTAGCCAAATACAACCGTCTTCTGGAAATTGAAAACAACCTTTAGCACTACTTCAAATCTTTTCGCCTCAAGAGTAAAAATATAGCTACGGCGATAAAAGAAAGACCTGCAACCGCTGTTGAAACCCACCTGGGGAGTGAGAATAAGACGTTATATGTCTGAGAGAATACCGAGGCTGCGAGTGCCGCGATCCCGACGTACCAAAAAAACTTTTGCGACGACGTAATGCCGTATATTATTAAGGCAATCCCTTCAGCTCCCAACAGAAGAGAATAATAAAATCCGTTCTCACCAAACGTTTGAAGGAGAAGCGGCCCCAGAAGTATCGCTAGTCCTCCGTACGTTAACCCTTGGTATAAATCTTTATTCTGCGATCGCCTCGTAAAGTATCCCAAAACCATAAAATATACTCCCAAAGGTGCAAGATACATTTGATATTCGGTGTGCCCAAGTAAATAAACCTGCCACAGATAGGTACCCATTCCGATCCCGGAAGCCAAATATCCAAAATTCTTTTCTCTTACAAGCCACGCATCTAGCGCAAAAAGCGCTGTGAGAAAGTACGCAGACAGCAGTGCCGTCATCTCAATGCTTTCAATTACAAATGAGGTCGCGGAAAAAAATAATACACTCATCAAGGTCCCCGATAGTGCAATTTCACGAAGATGTTTGGAAAAATGTGACTCTCTTGAGGCCAAAAATAGAATATAAACACCCGTAAAAACCCCAAAGAAGACAATCGGCTGCATAACTTTTATTCCGAATGCATCAAGCGAAAAGAACATTGCAATAAGAGCAAGTAGCGCGCCGACCCCAAAAGCCCACTGCTCTTTTTTCATCAGGTACCTGATATATCCCAATCCCGACTCGACAGATGCTACAGTAAGTTCAATTTTCGAATTTGATATTCCCAAACCATGCGCAAGCGCTCCGTTGGCGATACTTGCTCCCAAAAGCAATTCTGCAAGCCTTATCTTTACGGCAAAGAATGAGAGAAGAAAATACACAGAAGTCAAACCCAGATAGACAAGCGCTGTCCATTCACGCCTCCCCTCCTCGATAAATTGATGTCCCAATAGATACACCGAAAGACACTGGAAAACAACAAAGGAGGCGAATAGAATCTCTGACCCGACCAACAAATACCCAACAATAGAATAAACTGCCGGAAACAAGGCAAAGTAAAAAAGATCATCATATCCCAAAAGTATTATGTGAGACGCCAAAGCCATAATCGACACAAAAATTCCAAAACAACTTGCTACATACGATTCTTCTCTATGAGTTTTTCTCAGAAGATACCCTGCGGCCATATAAACGCCCGCAAGAATATTGACTGTTAATACTATTTGAATAGCCTCAAAACCCATCCATCCGAGGAGAAAAACAGCAAAGAATACTATCGAAAGAAGAAAGAGAAGAAAGTACGTTCTGCTTTTTGTCTTCGTGTAATTAATAAAGTAGTACAATACCCCCAAAAAAGATGAAAATACTACTTCCCTTGCAAAAAATCCTTCGCTTGACGTAGCCGTTGCACCGATACCAATCACTACACCAATCACCGGGATAAGAGCATTTGAAATCGTTCCAAGACTCAAGCGCTCTCCCGATAAAGAAGTGTTTAATTTGTACGACAATACCATATACCCAATCCCCAAGAGTTGGATAATATTAAATGTCAAAAGAAGAGGAACACCGACAAATCGACACAACGCGAAGATAACTATTGGAAAAAGAAGAGCCGCAATAGAAAAGTAATAATAAAACCTTACATAGAAATAGCACATCGCATAAAAGACTAAGGCAATAAGTCCAAAAACGAGCCCATGACCATAGAATGGCAGCTCTTCAAAAATCACATATGCCATTCCGAGAATACCCGTTATCGGAACCAATACTCGGGACAATATTAAAACGTATTCCCGTTCCGACATAAGACTTGGGGAATTGTAAAAGATCACCATGTATATGACAGCAAGAATTTGGACAGCCATAAAGGCAAAAACAGGTGCTACCCCGGCCCACACCAGGAAGAAAAAGACAGATGCGGCAAACAGTGACAAAGATAAGAGAATAAGCGGAATCTTCCTTTCCATGATATAGGCAATGAATACGTGAAGTGATGCTATGAAAAGGGCAAGAGCGGAACCAATTCCAAACGGCTCATTGAAAGTCGCTTGTAGCCCAAAACTCAATACACCGATTCCCAATGCCAGATGTGTCGTTGTTGATCGGACCAATTGATAATCGTGTCGTGTGAGATTTCTTGTGAACAGATACAATAACGGAACGAGTTGAGCTGCAAGCAGCGCATCCCACGGCTCAAAATTCGATGCACGCATAAACACGTATACTGCGATCGGCACAATAAGTTGCGAGGCGAATAAAAATCCTGCAGTTCTGTAAAAAAAGTACGAGAGAAAATAAAATACAGCAGACAACAGAAGAGTCAAAGAGGTTTCATACGACAACAAGACTCCTTGATCGATTGCAAATATAAGTCCGAACACAAGAGACGTAGGCAGAACTACGTGTGAACTCACAAGAAGCGGTTCCTGAAGAGTCATTTTTTCTTTTCCACCCTTCACACTTCTATTGCCAAGAAAGAGGGCAAATGCCGTAAATACCCCGCCTAGTACATAAAATTCCCGATTCATTTGGAAAATATTTACCACAGAAAGGACTACAGAAAGAATAGCAAGTGAAATAACGTAGGTGAATTGGGTTTTTTTGAGATATGTCCCGAGCACTGCGTATACCGACAAACATACAATTGATGTTACAAGCCACACTCCTCCGACTTGAAAACCTAATTCTTTGAAGTAAAAATTGTACCAAGCGATTCCATTAAATGGCAGAAAAATACTTGCAATTGAAATGAATGTAAAACCTGCATTCCGAATGCTTTCGATTCGATGGAAGAAAAGTCCCGATCCCAAGAATGCAAGAGTTACGAGGAAAAAGGCTCCGGCCTTAATAAGCCCCGGCATTGCATCCCACTGAAACCCAACAAAAATAGCAGCCG
>CAZBEA010000009.1:751-26203 GCA_964490835.1 uncultured Gammaproteobacteria bacterium | reverse complement strand
GCGCCAGTCCCGGAATCAATTTCAACCGATGTACTTCCCGTTTCATTTCCAATAACAAGCGCGTTTGCGTTTGTATTTCCAATATTTAATGTTGCTCCTCCTCCTGTATCAATTGTTAATGTTGAAGCACCACCCGAATTAATAGTAAGTGCTGATGTTGCATCGGTATCCGCAGCGTTGAGTATCACGCCACCTCCGGCTGTATTTGTTCCAAGGGTAATAGTTCCATTACTATCATTTGAGACAAATTCAAGATTGGTGAATGTAATATCCGCACCTGATCCGGTGAAAATGAGTCCTGTTGTCCCAGATATCGCCAGGTCATCGTTAATATCTACCTCATCAGTAACATCAGAAATAGCTCCACCAGTAAAAGTAATACTTCCTGTTGAAGAGAAAGCAACGTTACCTGTTGTAAGATTTATCCCTCCAGTTATATCCAAATCATCATTAATGTCTACACCATCTGTTGCATCAGATATTGTGCCCCCCGTAAGAGATATACTCCCCGTAAGATCTAAATCGTCATTAATATCGACTCCGTCTGTGCTATCTGTAATTACTCCACCTGCAAGATTAATACCACCAGTAGTAGTAAAACTAATCCCACTGGTTCCCCCAATTTGTAAGTTAGAAGCAATATCTACTCTCCCACCCTCATTGATAGTCAGCAATTGATTAAGTGCACCGCTTCTACCATTACTGCTTATATATAGTGCATTTGTTGCAGTATTTACTGAAATTGAGTAATCTAAATTCTGACCGCATCCATCTGCTGTCAAACATTGCAGATGAAGCGAGTCTGGGCCTAAGAAAAGATTTCTAAATCTAGCGCTTGTTGATGACCCAAGATCCACAGTATCATCCGCTCCCGGCCTCACTTTTGCTCCCGCAACGCTGTTGTTAGGTGACAATACTATATTCCCTGTTGTATTACCTCCCACAATAAAGTCTTCATTTCGAAGTCCTTGTACACTTCCATTTCCGGATATTACTGTCCCCTTCCCAACATCACTTCCACCAGTTGCTGATATTGATGCAACCGGGGTATTCGTACTATTCATACCTATAAATGCAATTTTGGCCGAAGACGTTGTTACACCACCTAACAGAACATCTGCTGTTGAGGCATTTTGCTTGTAGACAGCATTTTCCATAGTCCAATTAGAATTGGCATTCCCGAATTCGCTTAGAGAAACTTGAACGGCCTCAGGTGTGTCGGTCGCTGTACCAACTGAAAGAGAGCTCGTGCATACGGTGTACCGAATAAGCCCTGCGACTCCCGGAGTATGAATAAAAGTACCAACAACTTGCCATGGATGTGTGGTATTCGTGGTAAATCCTCCAATCATTTCCTGACCTGCTTGCGTACTGGTGCTACATGATGGAGCTGAACCGTCGGTTGTATATACTACACGAGCTACAAGAAAGGCATCAGCAGTAGTATTTGATACATTTCCACGAATCTGTACTGCAACAAGAACCGGGGCTGTAGTAGAATCTGTTGTAATATTTGGACGGGGAGTATCATTAAAAAGCTCAGTTGTGTTGTTGTCTGCAAATGCTACAGCAGTTGTATCAACAAATGTTCCTGTATCCGGAGTTGATGCAGTACCTAGGACATCTGAGGCACAGGCAAATGTCTTTGTTTCAGAATCCCATACAATTTTACTGAGTGTTGAATTACAATCATCATATAATCCCCCGCCTTCCCATGCGTTCATATGTGCTGAGCCTGTGGCGGTTACGAGCCAATCATCACCACCGGTGAGAACGAGCGTTGTTGAGGAATGAGTATTACCTATACTAATAGCGTCAGCGGCTGTAGCATTTGTCGCTATATTAATAGTATCGGTCCCTGAATTTGTAACACCACCAAGGTCTATGGTTTTTGTGGTAGCATTATCTGCAATATTGACTGTTGCAGTTCCTGCAATAAGATCAACTACTGTAACATTACTATTCCCCATAGTGAGAGATGTAGCGTTCGTATTTCCAAGATTGAGTGCGGCTGCGCCTCCAGTATCAAGAGTAAGTGCTGCGGCTCCACCCGATGTGACAGTAAGGGCTGCCGTGGAATCATCGTCAGCAGCATTGAGAGTTACTGTGCCTGCGTCATTTCTGGCAAATGTAAATGCTCCATTAGTATCATTGGTAATTCGCTCCGAGTTAGCAAAAATAAGATCAGATCCTGTTCCAGTAAGTGATACTCCAGTTGTACCAGCAAAAATTGCGTTACCGGCTGATGAAATACTCCAATCATCACCACCGGTTAGGGCCAGTGTTGTTGAAGCGTTGTTGTTGCCGATTGTTATTATGTCTCCGGCCGTATTATCACTTCCAATACTCAGAGTATCAGCAGCAGTGCCGGTTCCAATATTAATGGACCCGGCACCACTCCCTTTGCCTAAAGTTATTGTGCCATCGTCTAGAAATTGAACAAAATTTGTCGTCGCATCTTGTACTAAGAAGTCACCGGTACTTGCTAAATTAAATACTGCATCTCCATCCCCATTTGGTGTGATGGTGAGGTCTTCGTCAGTTGCGGTTGTGACGTCCAAGGAAGCCCCTGAAAAAGTAAGACCTGTACTCCCAATCGTTTTGTTGGTCAAAATCTCATTTCCTGCCAATGTGGCAAGTGTTCCCGTTGTCGGGAGAGTAAGAGTTGTAGTTCCTGATAGGTTGAGTGTCAAGTCCTGAGCGCCAGTTGTAAATGATCCCCCAAATTGGATAACTTCACCATTTGGAACAGTGAGCGTTCCAGTGGTGTTGGTGACTGTAAGTCCTCCCACGGTCTTGGCGTTAAAAGCATATGGAACTGCAGCAAATCGAATTCTTGGGTCCATCTCCCCGTCACCATTAAACTCAATTGTCAGATACCAAGAATCATCGTTGAAATCCAAAGAGGACATACTCTGATGTGTTCCGAGAGCTACTCTGAAGATTCCGTCCGTTACTGTGACTTGAGATGTACCCGAATTCCAGGTTTCGGTCCATTGCGCAACTCCACCTGAAGATGCTTTGTAGAGTCTAAAAACAAAGTCGTAATTTCCATTCGTTACGTTCGTTCCGTCTGAATTTACAACTTTACCTTGGAAGTTAATAGTTTGGTTAATTCCGGCGGCAGAAAAAACTGAAGATTGTGAGGCTAGATATAAGACCGATATAGCTATTAAAACAATAGCTGCTCCCCTACCCCTCATTTTTAAGGCTAGTCCGAGCATGTCGGGCAGAAACTAATCTATTCATAATCATATCTATATAATTTAGGGCTGTCAATAGGGAAATTGATATAGTTTGGTAAGAAAATTAATCTATTCATAATTTTATCACTATGAGGCTATTTTACGCGTAAGATTTACCAACTTGACAAGTGATAAAATTATGATAAGATTTTTTCCAAAGACCTTTTTAAGCTGAAATCATACATTTTGAATCTGGAGTTAAAAATTCCAGCCTCAAAATTAGCTTTAAGAGAATCTTTTGTGTATAAATAATTTGCCATGCTAAATTTTTCATTCACACTTACAACCAATCTCCACCGAGAAATCGAACGTGCCGAGGAATTGAGACGTCAGGTTCTGCTCACGCTTATTGCGCCGAAAGACGAACTACGACTCAAATGGGAAGCCTCAGTCAATAGGATTCATTTTGCACTTCGAATGCGTGATATTCACGTTCCAAAGTCAGAAATTACTACCCTCCTCTCGCCACAAGGCAAAAAGACCCTTACACTGGAGGAAAAAGAAGTGATTAATTACAAACTGGCCTATGATTACCTCTACAATGATTTTTATGGCTCGGATAGCCTCATAACACCCTCCACCGTCAAACACCTTAATAGGATCTTTCTGAAGGAGAATCTAGGCATTTCAGAAGAAGACCTAGCCTCGACCTTAGATTTTGTACAGGTAAATCCCGAGCATCCCATCATCCAAGCCGGGCTTGCAACGATTCTTTTTTACAACATCTCAACGTACTCGGATAAGTACGCTCGAATTGCACAACTCTTACCCATGGCTTTCTTGTATAAATACGGCTACGATTTCAGGGGGCTACTCGTTATTGAAGAGCTTCTGTCAAAAGACTCTCTCAATTACCTTGAACTCATCAAAAAATCGAAATCTGAGGGCGTTTTTAGCGCATTTTTGGAATACTATGCCACCATATGTACCCGCGCAGCAGAAATGGCCGCTCAAAAGCTCGCGGACCGTCAATTTGAAAAGCATGTAGCGCCCTCATTCTTCGAGATCAGCCCCCGCCAACAGCAAATACTTTCGAGTCTTGATGCCCCAGGTTCAAAAATTACAAACCGTGAGGTTCAGAAGAACTTTGGAGTATCACAAATCACTGCATCACGCGATCTTGCCAGGCTTGCTTCACTCGGTTTGATCTATGCTATCGGAAAGGGCCGCTCGGTCCACTACACGAAAAGTTAGTCGTATTTCACAACTCCTGGCTAACCAATAAGAGCTTTTCATTTTTAGGAAAAACTACCATTTTGTCTCACTCAGCCTCAAGAATTTTATATCAGATACCTGATTTGAAAGTAAGATTTGATCTTAAATAGCTAATTTAACTATGGTACCTGATCATCAACTTGATGTCATGGTGCTCCGTGAATCTTCATAGTATAATACCCTATCTGGAGCGAAAGCGCACAAAGCACGCGCTGGGCAGCCAGGATCAAGACTGAGGAGAGAGATGTTCAGGATACTAACGACGCCCCGAAAAGGGATCAGCGAGGGAGAAGCGCTCAGGGTTGCCGAAGAAGCAGCCAAACAACTCGGAATCACGATCAGCGAGCACGAATACCGGCATCGGTCTCGGCAGCTGACCATCAAGGTCGAGGATAAGGAGGTAACGACTCTCAAGCGCTACACCATGATGCTCCGTGAGGAGCACAAAACAACCTTTACATATGTCTCAGCGGCCCAAAAGGCCTAAAACCCATGCCCCCTGGCTCCGCCAGGGGGTTTTCTCTATCTTAAGACTCCGTCTTCGTATTACATGCAAAACTCTCTGTTTTAGGCGTATAATACCCACAACTACAGGCACAGGGACCGGATCCCTTTGCACGTCCATTACGCCCGTGACCTGTTGTTCTTTTACAACCGGTCACATAAAAAGGAGAAAAATTGTGGTTAATACCCACACCGCGCTGACGTTCATCAGCACCGCAATCGGCATAAGTATAACTTCGAAAGCAAACATTAGACAACGACTATCTGCTCGCATTAGGAGGTCATCGTGACAGCTCTTCTTCTGGTGATCCCATTCCCGATTCTCATCCTGGCGGTGATATCCGACAGAATCGCAGAAAAAAGAATGCCAAGACTATTTCGTAGTACTGCGTGGATCCTTGCGGTGTGGGGTGAAATTCCCTTGCTCGTGTGGGTCCACCGGAGCGTCGTCGACGAATCAGCTGCCCTGTATCTGGCGTATTTTGGAGCACTCGTGTTCCTGTACCTCCAGTACTGGGTAGCCCAATCAATCGTAGGATGGATTGCGAGGCGGCTAAACCGCCAAACTCCACCTGCCAATGCATGAATTCACAAAACCAACTCCACGCTCGTCGAGGGGTACAAATCCGAGGAGAAAATAAATGACGATCTTTTTGTGGATCGTGGCGATTGTTCTTACAGTCATCACGGTTCTGATCGCATATTTCACGCTCTTGATCGCCCACATTCGCTGGCGAAGGTACGGCGTTGACCCCCGAAAGGAATTAACCAAATCCGAGAAGACGGACTTGAGGAATATTCTCGTGATCTTGGGTGTATTCATGCTCTTCACGGGTGGTCTCAGCTCCCAACTCTTGCTCACAATTCTCTGACCGGTTACCGAGGAGGTGCGGGTTTTATCCCGCCCTCCCGGTCCATTACAATACATATTTAGACTAATATCTATATCAGATATGATCAAAAATGATCAATATTGTTTTGGTTCGTAATGAGTTCCGGTGTAATTTTTAGGATCTCGCCTGTATACATAATGGCAAAATTTAAAAAAAACAGAACTATTTCTGAGGCTAAAGTTAGCAATTATTAATTTTAATCGCTAATTGCTATGGTTTGACGAATTTGTTGATATATAAAGCTATTTTCATCATTTTAGGTTGGACTGTCTCTCGGGTGTATTTTTCCTTTATCATACCCCACATCTCAGCCTCGATATTGCTAATTCACATATTTTGCCGCTAAAATAAAACACATACCGGACTATGTATAAAAAAATACTTATTACACTACTCCTTACCTCGTACTTTTTACTTCATACTTCTGCTTTATATGCGGGCCCTGCCTCAGACGCGTATGAATTGGTTGAATATGGATTTGGAGCAGGTGGAACCGCAAGTTCGTCATCGACAAATTACTCGATTAACGGTGTTCTTGGAGAATCGGATACGGGATCTGCCGAGTCGGGAACGTATTCTATAGGCTCCGGTCTCAACTTCACACATCAGACAGATGTGCCCCCTGCGCCTACGCTGGTCAACCCATCAAACTACTATAACAAACTACAACTTACTATAAACCCCGGACCAAATCCGTCTGATACAGAATTTGCTATTTCGATATCTACTGATGCATTCATTAGTGATACAAAATATATACAAAACGATCATACAGTCACGACCCAATTAAATGATGATGATTGGCAGACTTATACTGCGTGGGGGGGCGCTGGGGGATTTGAAATTATAGGACTTTTACCTGGAACGACGTATACTGTCCGTGTTGCTGCCAGACAGGGGTGGTTTACGCAAAGTCAATTTGGTCCGACAGACAACGCAGCCACAGTCAACCCATCGATCAACTTCGATATAGATGTATCGAATATCGATACCGAGACCGCAGCTCCATACACGCTCAATTTCGGCTCGGTTACACTGGGATCGGTAAATACTGCTTCCGATAAAATCTGGCTTGATATTGATACGAATGCCGAGAGTGGCGGCTACGTCTATATCTATAGCGAGAATGAGGGCCTTTTGTCAGCCAGCAAGGCACACACTATCTCTTCAGTGACGGGAAATTTAGCCTCACTTCAGGAAGGATTTGGAATTCAAAATAACTCGGTTGCCCAAACCAGTGGTGGGCCACTTACTGCGCTTTCGCCTTACACCGGAGCATCGGATAACGTAGGAATTGTCGACTCGACTATACGTGAAATTTATTCTACTGGGACCAATCCGATTGTCGGTGGTCGAGCGAGCGTCACGCTCAAAATGAAACCCTCCTCAACAACTCCTGCCTCAAGCGATTATGCGGACACATTCACCATTATCGCAGCCGGCACGTTTTAGATTGATAGTATTTGATATAATACTTGCATGGCAGGCAAGGAACAACAACCAACACCCTTTGGACTTTTGGTGCCCGAGTCTGAACGCGCAGAAATACTAGCCATTCCACATTCGGAACTTCTTCACAATGCGTTCGATGCCCTGGCGCATCAACTCGATAATCAAGGTTATACTGGGAGATTTGGCCATCTCATACAAGTCCATAGTCGTAAGATTCTCCAATACTGGGCAGCGTTAAAAGACGAATATGACTCGCGTTCGACACGAAACGGTGAGAAAATTTATATCGATGGCAAACAAGTATATGCGCTGGGAATGGATACGAACAGACCTACTTCGAATAGAATGCTACAAATACGAATGGAGGGACCGCTTGAAACCGCACATTTCACCCTCAATGCAGACACGAGTTCTGGAATTGACGAATATACCAATCCTCCTGTGATTCATTCAAGCGTATTCGACTCTCCGGGTGGAATTCCGGAATTCAAATACGAAGTTACCTTCCGCAATAGAGCAATTGATAAGATAACAAGATCGCAGAGAAGATTTGCTATGGCTGCGCTCGTTGAGGGCGGGGGATTTATTATGGATTCGCGGACAATTGATCGCTCCCAACCGGGCGAATTTAGATAAATTGGGTTATAAAAACTCAATACTCTCGAGAGTTTTCTTTATCTCACTGGCAATCTCTACCCCGTGCATATCAAACGTAATCACAAAATGACTCTGTGGGGTGTAATAAAAATACGTCACTTCACCTTCTTGCTTGTTCCTAAACCCTAAAAATGTTCTGTCACCAACTTTCAAACTCTTTTCTTCGTACTTTTCTTTTTCTAACCGCCTGAGGCTCACGCCCGGCACGCTATCAAAATCAAGATATTCGCCTCCGTATCGTTGGTACGCGGTAATCGAGCCTTCAGGACGTGTGGTCGAAATGTAGAGATGACACTCGTCTTCTTTTTGCCTGTTATTATCGATTGCAAATGGGATTTGAATGCTAAAACAGTCTCCGACAGTGATTGTCTGACCCGACGCGCCTTCTGGAACCCCTGTTAATTGAATATATTTAAGTTCGGATGACCCGTCTTGAACGGATTTTTTTTCAAGATATTCTCTCGAACGGTCGCTGAGCGCACCTTCGTTGATAGTACTCCTCTGCCCGTTCAGGATGTAGTATGCAACAAATACGCCTCCAACTAAGATCAAAACAAGGATTCCGCTATATATTTTCTTTTTCATACATATGACCCGCAAATGCCCATAGCACTTTGCTCCCCGACCAGAGCATTACTTACCTCTTTTGTTCGTAATATGCTCTTTTTGAGGCATTTTGGGGGCAAATTTGCGTATTTTTGCAAGGCCCGTGAGCCGGATAAGCAAAATAAGAATTACAACCGGTATAACGACCGGATGAATATAGATAAAAGAGTCCTCATGAATGTATGTTACCTTATCAAGCGAATCGTGCCCTTTAATTGAGATTTTGTTGATCGAAACAGGCAGTGACCAGCTTATTTTAGTCAATCGGGTCGGAATGTAACGTCGTGAAAGCGGAAAAATTTTAAGGGAAGAAGTGTTAACTACCCCCTTATATAGGGTTCTGCCCAACATATCCTCAACCCTTATTTCACCGAATGGAGTCAAGTGTACATTTCCCTGATTCTGAAAAAGAATAGAAAAACGATCTACGTAGTTGAAAACGAACAATCCACGTGGCCACCCTGCGTCGCGGATCGAGAGATTGAAGGTCTCACCACCTGTCTTTCGCAGGAGAATAAGCGATGAAAGAGCAGGCGAAACGGCGGTTTTTGACGTATCCTGAACAACCCGTGCGACGATCGCAGCATAATGCCCACCGGGAGAGAGATCTTTTCTATTTTCAATCGTTACAGGAATAGTTATTGTCTTACCTGGCTCAAGTGTATATGTACTATCGTCAAGCCTGATGAACGATGAGAGAGCAAATGAATATTCTTTTGACTCCTGTCCCATAAATCCTATTTTCCCGTAGTCGTCCAACAGCCTGAAATTAATCGGAAACAATTCAAGAGTCACCGAAGATGCGTCATTATTCTCAAGCTCGACCTCTATCTTTTTTTCCGTGTCATCCTGAGTCATAACCACTTCTTCAAATGCCGGAGAAAGAGTAATTCCACCCTTTTTTTCCTGAGCAAGAGCCAATCCGGATAAAAACTGAAAAAATACAAACAAACCAAGAATTGCGGCTGTTTTGGGCAGAAGAGAAGATCTCATGAACCGATTACTTTTTTAACTCGTCTGAGGTTTGAGAATATCGTGTTCTTCAAACCTAGGAATGCAAATAACCCGACGACAAGAATAACCAACACTATCTTCCATGGCACCACCCAAAAACTGACTTGCGCCTCAAGCGGAATATCGCGCTCTCCGTTATCGTAGACAAGAATAAGATTGGCGGTGTATTTACCGATGCGGAATTTGTTCGCATTTTCAAAGTTAAATTCGGTCTTATATACGGGGTTTCCCTTCTCGTCAGTTACGGGTGATCCACTTTCGTCTACTTTTGGAACACGCTTGGCAAAAGCATCGTCCCACGTTGCAGCAAAAGTCCGCTCAGAATTTGGTAGCACATTCCCCCTTCCCTCATTTACAATCAAAGATGACACCTCTTTCATTCGGGTTGAGTCGATGAAAATATCCCCGACTGGCACGACATGGATATTTCCAGTATTTTTTACCTGTATCTGAAAAGTCGTAGGAAGATATTCGTAAAAGAATTTGTCTGTTCTAAAGTCAACGAGCTGCAATTCCCTTTTGGCATTGGCGCTTGTAACATTGAGAAGAACCGAAATTGCAGGCGCTCCTGAAATAACGGCATTAGCATTTGGATCTGCTTCAATAGCAATCCGTTGAATTATGAGAGCGTAATAATACCCGAGCCTTGCCTCATCTGAAGGAGAAATAGTAAACTCAATTGTCTTCCTCTCGCCCGGTTCGATTGTAAATTCGCGCTCTGAAAATGTTATCCACTTTGCAAATTCATCATTATCTTGAATATCCGATAGGACAACCTGACCTTCACTTGATTCGTACTTAGCAATTTCAATTTTCAGATACTCTCGGAAGTTATTGTTATTTGTAATTGCAAATTCGGATGATACCGGCTTTCCCGGATCGGTAATAAGACTTAAAAAGGGAGGAGAGACTGATAGATCAATCCCTGTAGGAGGCGCCTCCTTTGGAACCAGAGGTGTTGGTGAAGGCGATGGTGTAGCCTGATTTCTGGTCTGAGCTAGAGCTTCTGACCTAAAAATGAAGAAAACAAATATAAATGAGGCTGCCAGTAATAGCTTGTAAATCCGCATAGTAATTGTTATATCAAATTTTTCGTTTGATTGAAAATAGAAATTCGAATACTAGGCAGCAGTATTAGAAGTTCCCGGCGCCTACAACTTGCCATGTGTCTGTGTAGTCTGAAGCGGCGGCGGTTGTCGGTGAAATTGCAACAATAGCAGTAAGTACGATAGTTGCAGAATTAACTGGAGCATTATGCGTAACAATTTCTTCATAGGCTGTATCAATCACACCCCCAGTAGTGGTTCCATTCCCATCGTATTCAGAAGTAGCTGTACCACCGCCGGAGGGAGCTACGTCTACCAGATAACACTCTGTACCAGGAGCGCAAGTCTCGAGAGTATCTGAGTCTGTCGTTGAAATCGAATCTCCTGATGTGGCCGAAGCAAGAGTATCTGCGCCACCTTCACTTCTAATCCATGCTGTATATCCATTTGCTGCATTCGTGTCAACATCAATTCCAGGGCTCATCGAATTTGTACTGACCGAACCGGTTGACAGTGTCCCAAGCGCGATAGATGTATCTGCAATGTTAAAATTAAATGTAGCTGGAACTGTAGCTGTCACAGAGACCTGATCGGCATTTGCCCCTACGATGTCTACCGCAATACTTGAGGAATCTATTGTCACATTACCTGAGTCTTCGGTCTCTACAATAATTGTTTGCTCACCTGATCCTGCTGGGTTCGTGATTCCACCCGTTATTAGAAATCCATAGAGGGTTCCAACACTAGGATTCGCAGGGGTAGAAATAGTAAATTTAATTTCTGTTGTAGAACCACCGTCGCTTACCGAACTCGCCGCGTTTCCAGTCATCGCTACATTAGTCACGGCTACTCCATTGAAATTAATTCCAGTTGCGGAGGCTGTCGTAATGTTTGCTGGGGTACCGTCCACAGTGAACCCGGAGGAGGTATTGTCCGTAACAGTAAGTGCGACGTAGTCTTCATCAGAAGCAGTCGTAGGATCAAATACAACCAATATTGCATTTGTGCTACTCGCCACTGTCCCTTGCGCCATCCTATATAGCAGTACACCCGCATCGTCTAATGATGCAGCTCTGGCCCTTTGGGGGTATAAGAATCCGCTTAAGAGATTAACAAGGAGAAGCAGAAGAAGTGAAATGGCAACCTTTTTCTCTTTTTTCAGAGTACTGAATTTATGCAACAAAAATCTTGCCATAAAAAAATCATAGAGGAAATAAGATTAGCTTGTCAAGTGCTGATTTTCCTCATATTTTCCTTACCTTGTATAGAGGAATGAGTCGTTATTATTTCCGATTCTTTCTTCCATTTCCTTTGTTCAGATTCCTAAATTTCGGAGTTAAGGAGTGACAATTTGGACAAAGAACTCTTAGATTACTTTCTAGGTTATTCCATGCCTGACCGTCTATATGATCGACCTCCAAGGGGCTTGACAAAGTTATTGGGTGAATTTCATTCCACCCACACTGTGAACATTTAAATTCAAATTTATTAAGAAGATAATTTCTGATGTGATGAGAAATTACAGTTGAACTGATAATGTTCACTCCCTGAACCGAGGCTTTTTTCCAAATGTCTATAAACTCTTGATGCTGAAAATTGCGATGACATTTATTACTGCAATAGACAGATCTGAGATTTTTTAATTCTACAAGACAATTCCTGCAGCACTTCACAATTAAATTCTATCAAATATTGAGCCGCCTCAGAGACTTGAACTCTGGACCGACGGTTTACAAAACCGTTGCTCTACCACTGAGCTAAGGCGGCATGAGACCAGACACTAGAGGAAGATTATAACAAAGAGAATTTGAGAGGTAAATAATGAAGAGGTGTTCTAGTCGTTTCCTGTGTCTGATTTTTCTTCCTTTTCTTCTTTTTTATCTTCGTTATTTTCACTTTGAGTATCATTATTCACATCGCTCTGATTCGGGTCAGGAGTCTGCCCTCCCACACGTGTTTGAGGCTCTTCGGGTGCTGAATCAGGCGGCTCAAGCTCGGTCTGAGCCTGCTCGTTCGGCTCCTCCTCATTCATATCTTCGGGCTCAGGCGAACTCAATGTGAATGAAGAATTACGCATCTGGCGTTTTGGTTGTATGCACGATTTTATGCGAGGCTCTGTACCTTCGATAAAGTATTCTTCAAATTGAGCGGATGTCGTTGCATTCATACCCTTATTCATACAGAAGTCTGCTTTTACGATCCCCGAAGGCGCTGAAAATCCGCTGCGATTTTGCGCATATTTTTGTATCAATTTCTTCCAAATGGGTCCTGCTGCCAATGTTCCTGATATCCCTCTCATCTGCGCGTTGTCATTATTCCCCACCCACACCCCTATCACCATATCTTTTGTATATCCTATTGTCCATGCGTCTCTTAAGTTCTCCGTTGTTCCAGTCTTAATTGCGACAGGAAACCCTACATTCAAAAGACTTCCAAACAACTCGGCACGGGCTTTTTCATCGGACAAAATAGATGACACGAGGAATGCTGCCTGTTCTGAGATGACCTCCGTCTCGCCCCGCTCCTCTTCATAGATTTCTTCCCCGTATTTATCTTTCACAGATAAAATCATAGTCGGCTCGGAGCGTTTTCCTTCATTAGCCAGAGTAGAATACGCCGATACCATCTCGACCAGAGGAACAGCCCCGGTTCCCAACACAAGCGAGAGTCCATAATCACTGGTATCGTTTCCAAGGCTATGGATTCCAAAATCGGGTGCCCTCACAAGCATTTCGTCGATTCCTACTCTTTCAAAAACTTGGACTGAGGGAATATTGAGAGAATTTGCCAAAGCCCGTCTTGGCTGCACAGTCCCACGATACCTTTTATCGTAATCTTTCGGTTTGTAATTTCCGGCAAATGTGATGGGCCGGTCGTCAAGGGGTGTTGAGGGAGTAATGATTCGCTGATCGAAGGCAAGAGCATATACGATTGGCTTAAAAGTCGATCCCGGCTGGCGCGGGCTGGTGGCCATATTTACCTTTCCAAAGCTTTCATTGAACCAATCAGAGCTTCCCACCAGGGCCAGGATTTGGCCGTTGGTTGGATTCATAATTACTACTGAGCCGTTGGATGCGCGAGCCGAATCACGCATCTTTTTTATTTCGTTATAGACTGTATCCTCAGCATATCGTTGCATTCCAAGATCAAGCGTCGTCTGAACAGTGAGTCCTTGATCGAGTTTTTTTTCACCATATAAATCAAGCAGCTTTTCCCGAATCATCAGGGAAAAATGAGGAGCATTCACATTAATAGCCTCTGCGCTCGGATGAAACGCCAATTTACCGGCAACCGCACGCTCATATTCGGACTCTGTGATTACCTCGTCTTTTCTCATCTTCTTTAGAACGCCTTCCTGCGCTTTTTCTCCGAGAGATCTGTCTCCTGAAAATGGTGAAAGCGCAGCGGGGGATGCAAGAAGAGCCGAAAGATACGCGGATTCTTCGAGAGTCAATTCTGAGGGTTCCTTTGAATAATATCGCTCGGCAGCTTTCTCAATTCCGACAATCCCCTCACCAAAATATGCGGTGTTGAGGTACATTTCAAGAATTTGATCTTTTGTATATCTGCGATCAATTGCGAGAGCAAGCAGCATCTCCTGAACTTTTCGGACGACCGTTCGATCGCTTGAGAGAAGCGTATTTTTTACCAATTGCTGGGTAATTGTCGAGCCTCCATACAACGCGTCACCGTCTGTGAGATTGAGATACATTGCCCGAACTATACCTTCAAGAGATATACCTGGATGTGAATAAAATCCATCATCTTCAGATGAAATGACCGCCGAAGTCATGTTTGCCGAGATTCCCTCAAGCCGAACATATTCCGAATCGCTTCTGTTATTAAAAAAGAAGAAAGGTTCGCCATTTCTATCGGTCAAAACGAGCCCCTTTTTTTTATTGTTCAATAGCTTTTGCTGATCAAGAATATACGGCAAGTGGACCAGATATGTTATCGAAACGACAGAAAAAACTAATACTCCACACAAAAAAACAATGATTGCAGCACCGGATTTGATTCCCATATTCTTTGCTCCCGGTTACAGAGTAAATACGGCGCTTAGGAGATTTGTAAAAAATGTTAAAAAATTGTGTATGAATTGCTCGGAATCACTTGAATATCTAATTTATTTAATAGTAGTTCCAACTCGCGTATTTTTCTTGCATGTCTGCTATAGTCAGATTCACAGGCTCAAGACCCAGTTCTTGCTCGTACGCATTATCTAACAATCGTGCGGATAGGAGATCTCTATCGAAAATATCGCCTGCTCCAAGTAATACTACCAATATCTTTTTCCCGCCCCGCTCGGAAAGCACAACGGTTGTCTTCCCAGCCTCACCGGTACTCCCAATCTTCACACCCTTTATATCAGGATACACCCCGATCAAACCATTCCAATTCGGCAAATCAAATTGCTTGTGATGCATATCTTCCGGCAGAAAATCCTTGTCCTTCTCAACAATTTGAGCAATGAGCTGATAATTTTCAAGCGCGTAATGAGTCAGAATTGCTACATCCCCGGCTGTGCTGAAATGATTATTTCCGTCAAATCCTTGGGGGTTGTCAAATGTCGTATCCGACAACCCAAGGGCACGAGCCTTGGCGTTCATCGCTCTTACAAAAACAGCGTCACCATATTTGGCGTCTATACCCTCTTGTATCACCTGAACCGCATCATTCGCAGATGTCAATAAAGCCGCCTCCAAGAGTTCCTTCAATGTCATTTCTTGCCCGGCAACGACCCCAATTTTAGTCGGAACTTGTCCTGCAGCATATTCTGAAACGGTGAAATATTCGGAACTGTCAGCAAGATCAAGCGCAACCACAGCTGTCATAATCTTGGTGATTGAGGCTATTCGGGTGCTTGCTGCCGCATTTTTTTCATTCAGAACAGTACCGGTATCGTAGTCTACTACGATATATGAATTAACATTTGGAATTGGTGAATACGCGTGAGCCTGAGGGATAAGACTTCTTTCCCGATTCAGCTTGTACGAGTTCGCGGTTCTTTCGAGTCTCGGCTTTATCGTTTCATTGAAAATATCTCGTTTTTCATGAAGTATATCTCTGCTGAAAGGAGAAATGAACGAAGTATCGGTGTCTTTTAGTTTCAAGATAAGAAAAAGCTGAGAGACAAGAAGTGCTATGATGAAAAAAATTATACGTTTCATTTTTGTTTTACTTCCACTCGTTGACATATCTTTTAGTTCTCGATTCTCGCGAGTTTGGTTGCGACTAATTTTGTGCCAAACTTCGACTCTATCAGACTCCACAACTCTGTTCTTCCTTCCTCAAACCCCAGTGCCCACATTCCGACTCCTCCCAATTTTTTCTCTTTCGCAAAATCATATTTGAGACCAAGCGACTGCTCGTCCTCAAGAAAAATCATCCTCCACATTCCACTCTCATCGACATAGGCGTTATACGCTACTTTCCCATACTCATCCCACCCTCGGGTCACGCCCGGCTCGTCCGCGCGGTACGCTTTGGCATAGGTCTCGGCATACGCTGATGGATAATGGAATTTGCTGTAGCGTCGCCCTCTCCACCAATAATATGTGTAATACCCCTCGTGACGGTTCACTTTTACACCCGGCTCACGCACCGGGTAATTGTACCCGTACCATGGAAGGCCCAAAATCAGCTTTTCTGCCGGCATGTGAACCAAAAAATCATCAACAGCAGTTGAAACGTCATACCAATATTTTCCTTCTTTATAACCGTTCAAGGGTGAAGTCGGAATAACCTTTGACGAGCCTGATGTCGCAAAGTCATACGCCATCATAAATATCCCATCGGTCACGTCTGAAATCGCTGTAATGTCATAAATTTTTGGGTCTTTAACCGCCGAGGCATAGACCGAAACCGTCACGTATGCATCGGGATTGGCTTCATGCATTTTGGAAGATAAATCCGTCACAAATCGGGTAAATTTATTCCTATACTCAACTCCGGGGTCTCCCATATACTCATAATCGATATTAACTCCGTCAATTCCTCTGTCCTCAACGAGTTGAACAGTTGTCTCAATTGCTCTTTTTTGTGCTTGGGGATCGTCCATGAAAGCCAAGATATTATCGTTATTCATTTGGGTAATGGTGAGAACAACTCGAGTTCCGTTGTCGTGTGCGCGTTGGAAGAGATCTGTTGCCTCATCGCTTAAGTACACGTGGTAGCCTCTGTTGTCGGTGTTAATAGACCCGTCAGGACCGACTTCAACTCCAAAATATGCAAGCGTTGTAAGAACTGAAAAGTCTATCGAATCAAGCCTATCAAATGTCCAGTGAGGTGCAAATCCAAAAACTTCATACTTATTTTTTACCGTTTTCTTTTCGGATATTTTTGTTGTCAGGATAGAATTGGGCACATTAATAACAATCAACTGAACGACCAGAGCAAAAACATAGAGCATGAATACACCTGCGGCGATCGTCAACAGACCAATTTTGCCGCGTGTTAACTTGCGCGGATCGTGCTTTTTTTTGACGTACAGTCGGTAATAGTCACTTCTGTGATACATACGTTTAATTAGGTAAGAATGATGCAAACTTGTAAGAAGTTTGTAATAAGTTCGTGTGCGAGTCGGGAGGCGTCAGTATAGCAAGATCGAATTGCTTCGTCAAATGTCCCTCGTGCGTGGGAATGTAAGAAAATAAGGAATTTTAGCTTCGGCGAAATGCTTGGAAGACCTTTTCTTTTCCAGCCTCAAATTTAGCTGAAGAATACTCGACAATATCGCGAGCCGTTTGAGTGGTAAGAAGCCGTTTAAAAGCCGGAGCAAGCGCAATACCGGCAAGAGACGCTGCGTCATCTGCAAAATACGCAAATCCTTTATAATGATCTCCCGCAGCCATGGCAGCAGTCGCGACAAGTCCATACATCGATCCGATTCCGACTGCAAAATCTCCCAGAATAACAGCCGCCTTTTTCTGGAGAACTCCAATGTGTTGTTTATACTCTTCCGAAAGCACCTGGGCCTCCATGAAAAGAAGCACTACTCCGTCCATTATGTCTGAGTGCTTGCGTTTTTTACTGACCTCTTGGTCTTCTTTTGTTGTCAGATTTTCTCTCACTTCGTCGAGCAGATCAAATCTCGGATCCTTTCTCATTGAATCACTCACCCGACCTCTCTCAAGGTAAGCCTCGACAGTGCCCGCAGGAAGAATTGGCAAGTCTTTCTCATGACTGAGATCCGTAGCAATCGAAGTGCGAATGTCATCCAAAACTCTACTCGAACTGTTATACCCAATTTCTCTTTTGGGAATTGCGTTTTTGGATAAATCCCGACCGAACGAGGCAAGTTCTTGACGCAATTCGAAAAGCCGATTCGAATCATCATCCATTTGTACTTGCTGTGAATCGGATTGTGCACGATTAAAAGGCTCGAAACTGCTGTGAAGATGGAATTCATCGTGAATTGAAAGAGCAGAATCGACCATCCTACTTACCGGTCGCGCTGCGCTCCCAATCAACGCACCACTAATAACTATTTGAGAGGCGTCCATAGCAAGCTCCAGAGAATCGGGAATGTCTTCATCCGCTGCAACATCGATTGCAACCAGTCCTCCGAGACCGACAAGAAGTGCTGCGACTGCCATACGAGAATTGCGCACTCTGTTTGAGATATTGAGAAAGAAGCGCGCTGTTCTCAGCTCGGTACTTCCACTTTCTACGATCCCAAGATGATCCCGCTCAATATGTGCTCTATTTTCTAGATAATTTGCAACCGGACGTCTCTCCCTGTCCATGAGGTGAATATTATAAGATAATCACTGATTTGAGTCAAACGTAGCTTACTTACCAAATGCCCGCAGGAGCCTACTGTTATAGATAATGCCGTCAACCCATACTTCGTTTCCGTATTTGCTCAGATGAAATGCATCGTCGAGATAATATTGGTCTCTTGTGATATGTTCGGTTGTCTGACCCACGTACGAAGAGTGAATAAATTCCATCTTTGTTGAATACGCAATTTCTGAATACATTTTTTCGTACTGTTCGGTTAATTTTGCGTATTTTTTAGGCATAAGCGGAGGCATAATAGGAGCAAGACCAATATTTCTGGGAGAGAGCAATATAACATTTCCTTCCGACAAATCTCGCGCTATTACCAACGCATCTTCAAGATCGTTTTGTACAGCTTCCGGTTTTGTTTGGTGAAGAATATCATTTTCGCCCACGGAAATGATGATCAAGTCAAAAGAAGTTCCCCCGCGCGCGGAAAGATACGATGAAAGATCCTCAATGGCCATATCCGGTTTGCCGTCCACTTCGATGGTGCCGGGTCCGAGCTTGGTCGACAACACACCCGGGAGTGAATCAAAAGGATCTTCATGACCCGAGGCAAAAACACTTCTATCGCCTACGATCAAAATCGAATAGCTCATCTCCCCTTTTTGTGAAAAAAGGATCGGATTTTTATCGATATCGCTCGCTTTTTTATAGAGAAATGCGACGCGACCAACTTCCTGCAAGATGAGAACCGCAATCATCATCAAGATGACTGTTACTATAATTTTCATAATCAAATTCAGTATAGCAAGAATGCAGAACGGGGAAAATATTAATCAAAAAATCCCTTGAAGAATTCAAAAAGCCCACGCTCGGTACGGGCTCCCTGAATAGACTGAGATGAAGCGGGATACGAGGTAGGATATGAGGTAGGAATCGTGATCGATTCATCCTCTTCATGTTCGATTTCGCTCGCCTCAGTTTCTTCGTACGAGCTGTAATAATAATCCGATTGTAATTCGTATGTAGCAGAACCTGAAACAGGCTTGGTGGGGGACGGGGTGGGAGTTTTGGTTGGAGTGTATTCCAACTCTCGATACTGACAATTACAGTATGTTTGTTTCCAGATACAACCCTCTTTTATGCACGCCTCTACCCGGTCATCGAGTTCGAGTGTATTTTTGTAAAGAGTTTCTGTTGATCCGGAACCTGAAGTATTCTCCGGAGTTTTTGTCACGGTGGGAGTTGGAACTTTTGTCGGTTCTTTTCTTGTCTCGGTTTTTGTTTCGACTTTTGCTTCTTTTCTTTCTTCTTCACGCTTCGGTTTTATAAAATCAAAAATCCTGAAAATTGTTTTCTTTTCTTGTACGTTTTCTTTCTTCTGCTCTCTCTTTTCAACCACTTTTTCTTCCTCTTCGATACTCTTCTCCGTCTCCTGTGGTCTCTTGGCATCAAACTCACGACACTCTTCAGGATGCTCAGCACAATATTCCCGACATGATTGAGCACTGTCGCACCCTCCGGGGCCTTTTATTTCCTTTTTCAGCACAAATCCGAATGCGGTACATTCGCGCACGTTCGCCTCATTTTTGCAATATTCAACACACTCAGCCTCCTGACTACATCCTCCGGGCCCCACCTTCTTTACTCCTCCGCCTAAATTGTTCGATCTGGCAAATTCGGAACACTTTGTTTTGTTAGCATCAAGCGAACAAACCTCTTTACACGATTCTTTCGAATTACATCCGAGTTCGGTTTTGGCTTTTTGAAAAACTGTAGACTCGGAATTGGCTTCATTTTTACCACCGGGGAGATTATTTTTCTTGGCAAATGCGGAACACTTTTCGATATTGACTGCAAGCGAACAGAAAGTCTCACATTCGTCTTTTGTAGTACAACCAAGTTCAGTCTTGGCTTTTTCAAGAATAGTCTCCTTTTGAGATTCAAGCGCTTCGGAATTATAAAATCCTTTATTTTGCGCGTATGAAATACACGCTTCTTTATGAACAGGTTCATCACAGTACTGTCTACATTCGGTTAATGATGAGCAATTTCCAAGCTCGGCAATTGGATAAGCAACGCCGGCATCTTGAGCAGAGGTCGATTGAGATACTACTAAAAAGAGGACGAAAGAAATGGGGAGAATGAGAATCTTTTTCATACTTAATATCCTTCATCAATCAGCACAAAGGGATTATAATCACGTGAGAATGGATTCACATACGCAGTCGAATCCTCAAAGGGATTTTCATACTCCTCACGTAACGGAACGGTCGGGACCACGCTGGTTTCTATTTCTCCGGTCGATGTGTCAAATGTTTTGACAACTGCTTCTTTGGCATTTTTATTTTGAAAGAGGGCCACTCCGCCAACTCCGGCGAGCATAAGAACTATCCCTCCCACCAAAAGTCCACCTAACAGAATTGATTTGTCCTTGGGATTGGTGGGGTTTGCGGGGAAAGACGTCTGCTCTTTTACGAAGATATTCTTATTGAGATCTGCCCTCATCTGCTCTTCTGCAGCTTTTTTAAACGCGTCTTCCATAATAAATAACTGTCTTTAATTTGAGTATCTGCCAAGTGAAAAAAGATGTCAAGTGTATGGGGGAAATAATATAGGTGAGGAGGCGCGGTGAGGCGCCTCCTCGGTGTCGTGTGGTGATCAGGCAGACATACGTGCCCTTCGCTTGTTCCTCTTGGTACGTGTCTGCTGCACCGCAGCTTGCGCTGCAAGATACGAGCATTCGAATGACCAGGACACAGCCCTGAACCATCCTTCCCTGTCCGGGACGCAACGTCCAATGAGGCGGGCGCTTGCCCACGGCACATCGATCGGCTGGGAGGGCGGAGACTCGTACCTGACGCCCTTCGGCGTCGCGTACGGCCTAACCGCGTCTTCGAGGTAGATCTTGACGTTCTTACCGTCTCCTGTCTGGGCTTTGCCCTGACCGCTCCGGCGACTGAAGTAGATGACCACGAGACGTTCCCGCTGCATATATCCTCCTCAGGATAAAGTTCGTAAACGGTTGGTGCGGATTGGGCTCGACTCCCTATCCGCGAAGGCGAAATCGGCTCTTGCGACGAGGCGGATCTGTCAACGACGACCGTCGTTGTGATCGAGCATCCCGTGCGAATTCGTAGAAGACGGGGTCTTCCATTGCCTCATCATGAATCTCAGAGAAATTCCGATGGCCAAGCTTCGGACCTCTCAACCAAACCGCTGTCTGGTTTTGAAGCCACCTGCCTGAAGCGTTGAAGTGCGTATTGATGCGCTCGCCATAACAGGCGAGGATGAGCGTGAAAAGCTGGTCGTCGATGCGTCGATCAGGTTTGATGCATAAGAGCATCCACCCCTCCTCTATCATCTCCGCAGCTTCCCGTGCGAATGGTGCTACCATGACGTTTCACCCCGCCTTTCCATGTGTGTAGCAAGACACCGTCGAAGAATAACTCGACAGCATTTTGCTACACACTTCACCACACTGTAAATGAGCGAATAAAGTCTGTGAAGGCATGCAAACACCCTCAGAACTTAATCAGAGGCGATTATAGCACACTATGAGATAAAAAAAGAATGGAAAAAGTTGGTATAACCCGGCCCCCACTGAGGGAGGCCGGGCGTGACCTTGTGAGTTTATTGCACTCCCGGTCCGGCGGATCGGGTCTGCACCGTGATGAAGAAGTACTTGAAGTCGCGCTCTGCGCGGGCTTCTATCAGCGACTTTGCGGTGGCAGGATAGGATTCCTGCATCACCTCGGTCAGCCTGTTCTGGAACCACGCGTGCATCTCTTCTCGTGAAGAGAAGCCCTGCCTGTTGGCTTTTGCCTCCTCAATCACGATCTCGAGCGCGTCATACACCTCTGTTGCCTCAGAGCGGTTGCTCGAGGTAAGGCAGGACGCGAATTCGAATCCCTGCAGGTGCGTGTAGGGTGCGATGTTGCTCACCGGCACCGGGTTCTGAAGCAGGTCCACGAAGTGTTTCGTGGTATAGTCGCAGGTCCCCAGCTTGAGCTGTTCCGGTCCGTCGCCGCAGGCAAGAGATGCCAGCGGCATGAGTGCGAAGATGACCGACAGCACGGTTGTGCGCACGAGCACCTTCACCGCCGCGACCCCTGCGGGTTCGCCGGCGAGAAATCATCGTAGTCGTCTTCTTCCTCAGCCCTGCGGCGGGTATTGATCCGCCACTGACGCTGCGCTGCCTTGAGGGCTACGCGGTTGGCCTCGGACTTGGAGTCCGATGACTGACGAAGAGTGACCTGGCTTGACATGTTTTTCCTCCACTGGAACGTGGGACCGCCGAGGCGGACGATTTCGTTAACGACGAACCGAGGCTTGTGACCTGGTCTGGCGAATGATGATCGGCATAGCATCATGAGCGGTTGAACGCTTGGTGCGTTGCCGGTGATTACGTTGATCTTTATGCGCACCTTCCCAAGGAAGCTCTTCGAGCTCACCGGGATTGTAGGCGCGACAAAGTCGCTCGTCGGATTCGAGGTTTTTCATATTACTCCCATATTCATGCCGAATTTTCGTCGGTTGGAGCGTTACTTTGCCCAAAGACCGCGTTTGACCGCGGCCTTCTTGCAAAGCGCGCAAAGGTTCCCATTGTTTTGATCCGGGAGTCCTTCACGTCTGATATCTTCGGGATGAATGTAAGCTCCGCACAAGGCTTTGTGAGCCTTCTTTCGCTCGAGTCTCTCGACTTCTGCGACGTGGGTCTTTGCATCCGACACCCTTGAGCCACCGTGTATGTACATAAGTCCTCCTGCGCGCTATTTTGAAGGCGCTACTGAGGTAGTCTTAGACGGTGGATTTTTTCTGTTGGCCTGGTCGTACGCGTCGCCTTCACGGCGAATATGTGCTTCCGGACCGTCGATGAGATCGGAATTGGGCGGATGCCTGCTTCCGTCGATTTCACCGAGCCATGGGTGCGATACCATCGGGTTCTCCTTGCTTACGCTGTGTGGGCCGTCATGAATTTGAAAGCCCGTCTGTTGTGCTTGGCGATGAGATCTGCGGGAACCGTAAGGAATCCGCCGATCCTCTTGCGATTTCGCAAGTCGGTCATCTTCGGGCATTCGGGGTCCTTGACCACCGCAGCCGAATTTCCGACAAGCGCTACCAGGAAGTGCCCCTCCCGGATGACCACTTTGCAGTGATCTTGTGGGAGAGAGCCTCGATGGCGGATGACTTGCTCGTACACCACGTTTGCCGCGGCGTCGGTGAGCATGCACATCCCCTTGTCGGCGATGACCTTACCAGACATGTGTGTACCTCGTTGCAAGGGATTTGGTATGTTTTACCCTGCAAAAAAGAGCCCGACGCGTGGGCATCCGACTCCTGTTTGCAGGATAAAACCTTGTTAAAAATTACTCACAAGGTTGTTAAAGAACTGAGATGGGAACTTTATGTGGGGACGCGCGAAGTGTCCCCCAAAAGAACACATTTCGAAAACGTATTATAGGATATTTTTACTGATTTGTCAAGTGCTATAGGATGTTTTATCTCTTCAATTAAGATTTATTATTCAGCTTGTAATCAAGCTTACTTTCATTTCTTATAAGAATACTGTACAATCCTCCCATCATTGTGCCTTGATCAAGGTCTCAAACGCTTGGGACCCTCGGGTCCTGAGCACAAGATCTTTGAAATTCCGGCACGAGAAAGGAGCAAAGGTCCTACCCGCCGCGACCGCAAGGCTGCGAGCACACAAAAGAGGCACTCTTTGGCAACCAAAATCAAGTTCACCGACGGCATCGACCTGAAGACCCCCGAAGGTCGCCTGCAGTTCCTGAAGGACGTCTTCAAGGAGCAGCTCGACACCGACGAAGCCGATGTGGTCCCCGAGGCTCACATCGTCAACGACCTCAACGCCGACTCGCTTGACCGCGTCGAACTCATCATGTCGCTCGAGGAGAGCCTGAGAGAGTTCGGATACGACGTCGAAATCACGGACGAGATGGCTGAGAAGCTCGAGACTGTCGGGCAGGTGCTCGACCAGCTCACCGAGCTCGTCGGATCCGACTAGCGCCTCACGGCGCACCCGGAATTTCCTTTGCCAGTCCCGGTTAACCCCGGGACTGGCCCAATACTATAAATATGAGTAAAGAACAATGTCCTGTTATACTGCCACCCGATGCTGACGGGAATACCCAAATCAATCCTATTTACGAGGCATATATGGGATATATAACAATCGGAAAAAGATATGATGAGATGGGTTTGACACTTGCGGAAAATCGAAAAATTGTAAGTAAGCTGAAAGAAGCCGGCGTCGGATTCCCCAAGCCACATGAATGGTTTGCTTCTTCCAACCAGCGTAAAATAATTCACACGGTCGATGAAGGAGCACAAACATACGCTGAAATTGAAAAAATTACGGGAATACCGTACGATTCTATTAAAACTTCAGCGTTCGAACTCAGAAAACCCAATGGTACAACACGAACCGAAGGAATACGTTTGAATCTAAAAAGATCTAAATTGGGGGAGATCGCACGATAATATGAGCCGATTTGTGAGACTCGAACAGATTCGCTATGCTCAGTGCGGGTAACTCAACCAAAAAAAATTTGAGGCCAAAAGTGCTTGCCTTGATCCCGATTCTATCGGGAGAATGGGAGCCATCTCCGGGACTCGAACCCGGGACTTACTCTTTACGAAAGAGTTACTCTACCAGCTGAGTTAAGATGGCGTTTTTCAAAACCTTCCCAATTTTATCAGAGTTAAAAGCAGAAAAATAGCTTCTTTTCTATTTTCAATTCTTGCATTATGGGCCTTTTTGAGGTATAAAATCCTTCATGTCACGAATAGAAAGAGTTACAAAGTTCTTTGGTCAGTGGGTTGTGCCCGGGCATTCCCCGGCAGTCTATCCTGTATTCGAATCCACACCATCGGGAGAACATGACAACTTCATGTCTGATCTTGCACCCGAAGATGAAACCTTACTTGCAGACGTGGCCAAGGATACTTTTCCCCAAGAGGCCTTGAATACATTGACTTTCAATGTAGATCAGCTCCTTAGAACCGTACTTCCGGATGAGAAAGTTCAATCTATTTCATTAATCCCCATGCTCGACTGGAGATCAC
>CAZBEA010000009.1:0-741 GCA_964490835.1 uncultured Gammaproteobacteria bacterium | reverse complement strand
CTCAAATGCCTAAGAATGCGGAAGGGTCTCATTTTGCCCACGAAAACCGTCCCGTCGTAGCCATTTCCAGAGAGCAAAATGATCGTGGAAAAATTAAAACCTCACTCGAGTTTGATTTTAGCGATGAGGATCGCGTGGGAAAATTTTCTTTTGAGTACGAAGATGGCGAATGCACACTTACCTCACTTCATACCAATCAATATGGAGAGACCATTCGAGAGAGCGATAAGGTAAAAAGTCCCTTGGCACATGCTATTCGAATGAGTCTTTTTCACGAAGCACTAGGTTTTTTTCAGAATGAACGGGATTTTAGAAGAAATCTCGGAGTAACAGAATATAACCCATTCCGCTCCAATAATACTGAGGGGCAATAATCACCTGTAGGAGTTAAATTTTACTTTTACCCTCTAATTAATGGTTTAACTAAGTAATCTGATCAGCCTATCTAGTTATATTGTATACTCAAGCCTAAAGCTATGTTTTACCCACTTACCTGATTCGAGATAAAAAAAGAGAGGGATTTCTCCCCCTCCTTTTTTGAAGTGCAAATTTTTCTAACTAAATTAATTCTTGCTCTCAGGTGGTAGAAAGATGACAATTCCCCAAAAATTTAAAATAGGTGAACTTAGTTCAAAGCGTTAGCTCTGAACAATTATTGTTCTTTTTCCCGATTTGACTCGGAATACCTCACTTTTGAAGAGTTAAGGAAAATATAAGCATCTTCCCGCACACTTAAGAGCC
>CAZBEA010000008.1:0-26465 GCA_964490835.1 uncultured Gammaproteobacteria bacterium | reverse complement strand
TGATCATCACAAGAGGGAAGAATATTACTATTATGAAATTCTTGCCCCGCCTCTTTTTCATCGCACTCCTTATTGCATTTACGTACGCTCTGATTGTGTTCTTATATCAAATTGTCGATGCGATAACAGGGTTTTTCTTCCGAGTTACGGATCAGACAAGTAATGTGCGTCGCCTCATCAATTCGACAGATCTACTTTTTGTAGGATTTGATTATTCTTCGTTCATAGGCTTTAAGAAATCGGGTGTGGAGAATGATGAATCTGCTTTTATATCTCTTCTGTTAGTAAGACTTACCGCCATTACCTACTATGTTATGACCGGGCTTCTTCTGATTCGAAAAATTATCTTGTGGTTTTTTGTTGTCGTATCGCCAATTTTTCCGGTACTACTCTTTTATAGCCCATTACGAAATACTGCCAAAATTTGGATTGGGGAATTTTTCAGATGGCTTCTGTACGCACCGTTGTTTGCTGTTTTTCTTCATGGTGTTGTTGAGATGTGGAGATCGCCGGCTGCTATCCCTCTGACTTTTCCAGAGCTTGTAGCCAATCCAGATCCTCGAAGCATTGACCCGGCTTCAACCACTCAATATTATCCGACTGCAATAAATATTCTTCTTGGAGGTCCGGGGCAGACGATTGATATCACAAACTCCGTTAATATCAACGACACATTTGCGTTGTATGTAGTCGCGCTTCTTATGCTGTGGGTTGTTATTCTGCTTCCGTTTTTGCTTCTGAAAATATTCTTAGATTACCTGAATGATATGTCGTTTGCTAATAATACGATGATTCAAAAAATTAAAAAAACCAATCTGCCATTCATTGGGAAAGGATTCCCTCCCGGTCCGGTTTCACCCCCAGGGTCACCTCCCGGTCTTACACAGCCCACAGGTATGGCTATGGCATTGCCGTTCCTCAATAAAAAATCGGTCGTAGCGACAAAAGTAGGTCTTCAAAAAGAGGCTATGGTCCAAAAACAGAAAGAAGAAGTAAGCCAAGTGCTTAAGATTACCAATCTTTCAATTCCAAAGATGCGTGATATTGCAAAATATGAGACTTCTCTTCTTTCTAAGAGTACAGAATCAAGAACCGAGATTAACAGAGTGAATGAAACACTCACAAAGATAGCCAATCCTACAACAATCACGACCCCGATTGAGAGAGAACGGATTTCAACGATTAGAGAAAAACTCATTGAAGAACGTACAAAGGGTAACCCAATTGCGACTCAAATTCTGTCAGCATCCAGTATCAGTTCGCAAATCAGCTCACAAAGCTCTTCGCAGTTTAGCACATCATCTCATCAAACCGTCATTCAGCCTCACGTATCGGTCACTGTTCAACTCGGTCAATTATTGAAGAACATTGCCAATCCCAATACCGTAATTCTTCCGAAAGATCACGAGAGAGTCCAAGAAGTGAAGACATTCCTTGATCGGGAAAAGGAAAAAGGTAACCCGCTTGCAGCAGAGGTTCTTGAGACTTCAGAGAAAATCAACAGAAGAGTTGTTCATCGTCAGATTATTAACCAGTTATCTGAGGAATTAGTCAAAGAGCAGGCACAAAATAATATTGTCGCTGTGACTATTATGAATTCAGGTGTAAGTCTTGAAACAATCCTCAAGGGGCTTGAAAAACCCGAATCGGTGTCGCAAGAAGACATGAGAGTAATTATCGAGATTCAAAAACTACTTGTCGCAGAAAGCCAAAAGGGTAACAAATTTGCAATAAAAATCGTTGAGACTAGCAAGGAAGTTTCGGAGGAAACGCTCACTACCGAAGAAGAGAAGCAAGAAACTGAAAAACTCGAAGAAAAATTGGTCGAGGAAAATAAGAAAGGAAACGAGGTGGCCAAGAAGGTGCTACCACAACAAGCACCGTCTGCTCCAGCTCCAATTCAAACCAAACTTCCAAACCAAAATACCGTTCAACAGGTGAGTATCGAAGAATATGAAGAAGTAAGAAAAATGTGGGAAGAAAACTACCAGAATCTTGAAACTCCTGTAGGCCTAGACGGTCAGCAGGTCGAGCGAGTCGAATGGATCAATTCGGATATAGAAAAAATTAACAGTACAATCAATCTACTTAATTCTCAAGATGAAACTCAAGTCAAACAAGGTATGGAGGCTGTTGCAAATATCCTGCCATTCCTACTTATTGGAGGGTTCTCTCGAAGCGAGGTTATTACATACCTTAAGGCCAAGCTCGAAGCTGCCAAGACTGTCAGTGCCTCTATTAAGAGAAAAGAGGAAGAGGAAGAATCTATGTTGGGGAGGGTGAAGAGGGAGGAATCGGCCGTTATGAAGCAAGAAGAACATAGAGAATTACCTGTTGAGGAGCAAGATACTAAAAGGCCAGTGACTGAGGAATCGGAGCAAAAAGAGTAATTGTTGTAGTAAAGCGACGGATCGTGATAAACTGAAATACAAAATATGTTTGGGAATTTATTGGGAAATAATGATAAAACTGATACCGCCCAACAGGGAGATCAGACTTTTCCGCTTGTGAATAACCAACAACAAAATTATCAACAACAAATACCCCCCCAAATGAATCAGCCTGCCTTTCCACAGCAGAACGCTCCTCAATTCCAAAATCCTGCTGCATTTAACCCAATGACGCAACAGTCTCAGGGGTTTCAACAACAAATGCCACCTCAGATGCCCCTCGATCAACAGATTGCTGGTGGTGGGACAATGCCCGGCTCGTCTGATCAATCGGCAATGATGGGTTCAGACCCAAACCAACAGACTATGACACAGAGCCCAAGTATGCAGCCTTCTATGAATCAAACTACTCTACAACAAGATCCAAATGCATTAGGGAACTCTACGACTGTTCAAAATCCCGTACCGGGGCAGGAAGGGCTTGATCCTGAGAAAAGGCAGGATTTAACCGCTCTGTCACGACTTGATCCCAGATCTACCCAGGTAATATTTCAGGCAACTGAGGAGGCAAAAAGAATCAAACAAGCACTCATCGAACCTGAGCAGTTATTATATGGACTTTTATACGACCGAGATGTATTTCAACTCCTTGAGCAGTTTTCTGTGGATGTTGCTTCGATCTCCAAAGAACTCCAAGCAGGAGAGAAAAATGGCGCTTTTACCGGTCAGCCGACATTATCAGAAAACACAAAGCAGATAATTGAACAAGCCTTCGAGATAACAAAGAGTAGAGCTGCGAGTTTTATTAGTCCGGAAGATATTTTATTATCTTTGTTTAATGCAGCCGGAGCAACAAGTAATTTCTTAAATACAAAAGGAATTCAAAAAGAGAAAATCGAAGAAAAACTTTCCAAAAGCGGAAATTACTCGGTCGCCAAAAAAACAATGTTAGATAAATTCGGGATCGATATAACCGAACAAGCCAGGCAAGGACTCTTGGATCCTGTTACCGGTCGTGATAAAGAGGTTGATCGTATCGTTCATATTGTTTTAAGAAGAACAAAAAATAACCCGCTTCTTATCGGTGAAGCAGGGGTTGGAAAAACAGCAATAGTTGAGGCAATGGCACAAAAAATTGCCGAGGGTAGTGTCCCACAAGAGCTGAAGGACAAAAGAATTATACAGCTTGAAATGGCTTCTCTTATTGCAGGTGCTTCTCACAGGGGTGAATTCGAAGAAAGACTGCGCAATCTTATTCGTGAAGTTCAGGCTTCGACAGATGTAGTTCTTTTCATCGATGAGATTCATACATTGATAGGTGCTGGAGATTCAGACGGTGCGCTTGATGCTTCAAATATCATAAAACCGTATCTTGCGCGTGGATCATTGCAACTTATCGGTACAACAACAACAGCAGAGTTCAGAAAGTATTTTGAGAAAGACAAAGCTTTTGCCAGACGTTTTCAGCCTGTTATGGTAGAGGAGCCACAAGAAGACGTAGCAGTTGAAATGCTCAAAGTTCTTAAACCCAAATACGAAAAATTCCACAACGTCACATTCTCAGATGATTCCGTTGTTCAAGCTGTAAAACTTTCAAAAAAATATATCGGTGAAAGATTGCTACCCGACAAGGCGGTTGATGTATTAGATGAAGCGGCGTCTGAGGTTAAGCTTCAAGTTGCAGCAGGGAAGCGAAATGGAAATGTGGTTGAGAAAAAAGATATAGAGACGGTTATCAGTAGCTGGACAGGAATTCCAATCACGAAATTAACCGAAGATGAGAGTCAAAAACTTCTCAAGCTTGAGGATCTGATTCATAAAAGACTTATCGATCAGGAAGAAGCTGTTGTGGCAGTTTCTGAGGCGGTAAGAAGAGGGCGAATCGGACTTGCCAATACCAACAGGCCTATTGCCTCGTTTGTATTCTTAGGGCCGACAGGTGTTGGTAAAACAGAGCTTGCCAAGACACTTGCAGAAATACTGTTTGGTCGGGATGATGCGATGATCAGACTTGATATGTCAGAATACATGGAAAAACACGAGGTCGCAAAACTAATCGGTGCACCTCCGGGGTATGTAGGATACGAAGAAGGTGGACAATTAACCGAGGCTGTCAGGGCCAAGCCTTATTCGATAGTCCTTCTTGACGAAGTTGAAAAAGCCCATCCTGACGTTTTTAATATTCTACTTCAACTCCTTGAAGATGGACGCCTGACAGACAACAAAGGAAACACAATCTCGTTTAAAAATACGATTGTTATCGGTACATCAAATATTGGTTCAAATCTTATTCAGCAAAAACTTATGGGAGGAAACGCCGATAAATCTCCGGAGGCGGCAGAAAAGGAATTTAAAGAACTTCATTCGCTTCTTCAAGAAGAGCTTATTAAATTCTTCAGACCGGAACTTCTCAATCGTTTTGACGGTGTTGTGGTTTTTAAGCCATTGTCCAGAAAAGACATGACCCAAGTGACGCGCCTTGCGATTGAAAAGACTCAGAAATTACTGAAAGAACAAGGATACGATCTTATGGCGACAGAAAGCGCTCTTCATCAGTTGGCAAATGAAGGGTACGACCCCGTGTACGGTGCAAGGCCTCTGAGACGTCTTATTCAGACAGCGATAGAAAATCCAATTTCTCTTCATATCATCGGCAAAGAGTTTGTGCAGGGTGATTTGATAAAAATTGATTATGATGTGCAGACAAAAAAATACAAATTCTCAAAAGGCGATCCAAAAGAAAAGGAACAAGCCTCAGTATCTCACCAGGCCCCTCCAGAACAGCAGGGTTCAGTTCAAGCGCCGGTTGCAGAGGGTGGAACCCAGGCACAACAACAAGACTCAAATCAACAAGCCCCCAATCCTAACCAGTCCGTGAATATTCCCATGCCTAGTCAAGAGCAGCAGCAAGTGATGTCACAACAATTCTCAGCGCAACAACCTGCGTCTCAGCAGCCTGAAAATACACAACAGCCTCAAGCCCCTGGAGCGCCTAATTTTATGGCAGGGCAGCCTTATTCGATTTATTCAAGACTCACATCTCAACCTCCTCAAGATGGTAACGCCATGCCGTACTCCAATGGCAGCCAAATGAAACAAAGCACTTCATAAGTATGGATCAAGAGAATAATTTAGGCAGTCAAAATCAGGGTTTAACTTCCCAGGTTCCGTTTCAAAATCCTGTTACACCCTCGCAATCATATTCTAAGAAAAAACTCATTACTCTTTTAGTTTTATCAGTTGTAATTTCACTTTTATTAATAGTGTTCATATTTCTTAAAATCAATAAGCGTTCGGATTCAAATGATCGGGGAGCTGTAACTCCGACCAGCACTCAAAGTGAAGCAGAGGTTACACCAGCACAGAAGGAAGTGATGTACAAATTAGTTTTGACTGATGGCCTCGATGTTCCAATTCCTGAGGAGAATATTGCTTTCCGCTACGAATCGGGTGAGAGACAGGAGGAAAATTGTATCGACTGTATAAGTACAACTGACATTTATTATGAAATTAACGACGATGAACAAATGATTACATTTAGATGTGGTGGATATGCGGGCATATGTGAGACGGAAAAAGAAGCTGGTGGATTTAGGATGGTTTTGCTCGAGACATCAAATGAATCAGAAATTCATGTATCAGTATATTTTAAGAAATGAAAAAGTACCTCCGGAATAAAAAAATTATATTAGTTATTGGGTGTATGTTTCTCGGGATTCTTCTCTTGCTTGGTATTATTTATTTTCCAAAAACAGAAACCAAACTAACAAATTTTAATAGTTCTGTTTTAACGGAATACTCTTCAATTGTTGATGATGAAACGCGATCAGTTTTTAATATGTTTGCCAAGGAAGGATATCTTTATAAGACGAAAAGGAAAGGGAAAGACGCTGCATTAGAGGTTCTATCTGGTAATATGCCATACGGTGAAAAAGGATCAATTTTACCTCCAAATTATTTATCTAACGCTAAATTAAGTCGATCTTCAATAGAAGAAAATTCCAGTACTCGAGAACATTACTTTTTTACCCAATCGATACGAGGGATCCCAATATTCGGAGCACAAGTTGCGGTACATATAAAAAATGGAAACGAAGTATACTCAGTTCAAGGGAAAGTCTCGAAGAAAAATGATACAACTATGGAAAAAATCAGTGAGGAGGAGGCTCGCAACATAGCATTACAAGAGGCTAGTAATGAAAATGCGAAAGAAAGTAAATTTTTTGTAACTATAGATCCAAAAACAATTATTAATCAACGGGTATTGGGAATAGGTGATGATTCAACGAACTACGTTACCGTTCCAATTGTGATTTCAACTGAAGATTCAGAATTTTCAAAGACATATTTTGTTTCTTTGGAGGACGGTAAAATCGTATATAAGAAAACGAATATTCTTGATGCATTAAATAGGAGTGTGTATTCATGCAAGACAGGTTCTTGTACGCAAGTTAGAACCGAGGGCCAGCCTGCTGCTGCAGATAGTGAGGCAAATGAAATGTATGATTACCTTGGAGCAACGTATAATTATTTTAATACTTTAGGAAGAGACAGTTATGATAATGCAGGAAGCCTCTTAAGAGGTTATGCGTATTATCCTCAATATGTATGTCCATCAGCAAACGCACGATGGGACGGTCTAAATAGAAGAATGTTGTTCGGTCCGGGCTTGAGCAAAGGCGATGTTGTGGGGCATGAATTAGCACATGGGGTCACTCAATTTTCAGCGGGTCTTGAGTATGAGGCGCAGTCTGGTGCTCTAAACGAATCTTTCTCAGACATCGCCGGGAGTGCCATAGATCAGAACTGGGCGATTGGAGAAGGGCACACCACAACATGTATCCCAAAACCACTTCGCTCAATGGATAATCCACCCTCTCGCAACCAACCAGATAGAATGTATGCATCGCAATATACGTGTGCAGGTCTGACGAGTGGTTGCAGTGATCTAAATGATTTTTGCGGGGTTCACGTAAACAGTGGGGTATTGAATAAAGCATTTTATCTTATGACTGATGGAGGGTCATTCAACGGGTGCCAAATAAGTGCTATTGGAAGAACACGTAGTCATGCAATCATATACCAGGCGTTAACTCATTATCTTAACCCATTTTCGAATTTTAAAGAGGCATATGATGGAATTTTAACCGCGTGCAACGATTTATATACATCAGACCCTGGAGTTTGTGAACAAGTTACCAAGGCTTTACAGGCAACGGAAATGGATCAGCAAGCCCCGGCAACTCAATCAGGACCCAAATGTACCGGCGCACCGCCTCAAACGCCTGCTTGCGCCGGTGGTGGATCAGGAACAGGAATTACAATCACCCCTTTCCCAACGAGTGGAACGGGAGGGGGAAGCACGCCGGGGACCTATAAAGTAAGTGGAAAAGTTTATATAGATACCGATAACAGTGGGGGTTTTAATGCCGGTGACACGCCATACAGTGGAGCGACTTTGGCGCTTTCAGACGGTCCGAAATCAGGCAGTACAACGACAAACAGTTCTGGAGATTATATTCTGGCTGGCTATCCGTCAGGTCTTTACACGTTAACACTCTCAATTTTGGGTAGTAAAAAGGAAGAAAAGCCCGTGACGTTCGGTCCCGATGTTGAAATGGATTTTAGAATTTTTTCATCCCAAACGGAGCCGACAATTGTACCAAAACCCACAATTAAAGCAGGACCAACAATTGGCGACGGTCCATCCCCAACACCAACACCTGTGCCGCATATTTGTGAATTTGATCCAAGTTGCGCTGCTCAGAAAAAGAATTTACAATTATGCAAGTTAATTTGTCGCCCCAAAGAATGAAAAGAATAATTATCATTTTTACATTTATTCTCTTTGGAATACCTGTAAAAAATTCTTATGCTGCCATTATTACAACTCCGTGTCCTGATGATGAGGGAGGAGGTAAATACAATCACTGCCGTCCCGAGTCGAGAGGCTGCGAAGCTGCATTTGAAATAAATCGTGATGGAGCAGGAAATACCAATCAGGAATGTACAGATAAATTGTATCCATCGGGTGCGCAAAAAGCGATTTGTTGTCAAATAAAGCCTTTAGCATCATATACCTCTTCCGTTGGAACATGCCCAACAATACGAAGCGATGGAAATCTTAATTATTGTATTCCGGGTGGTTCCTGCGGATCGTACTCCTCTACCTCGACGGCAGACAATGCAGCGTGCAGCGATTACTTGTATAGTGGAGGTTCACCCGCATCGTGCTGCAAATCACCTTTTACTGTTCCAGTGGGTTCTGCTTCTGGAAGTTCTAAAATTACGGGCAAGTTTTACCTTGATGCCAATGGTGACGATGCTTTTAATACGGGAGACAGCCTTCTTGATAATCAACTGGTTTCACTTGCTACTGGTCAGTCCGATACCACAGACGCTTCGGGAGAGTATGAATTAAATGATGTTCCCTTGGGTGGAAACACGATTACGTTTAAGTTTGATAAAGATGGAAATATTGCTGAGTTAAAAAGCTCAATCTCGGTAATCGGTGGGTCTATGGTATATGATTTTCCTTTGACACTTGATAAGGTCGGTGGTGGTAGTGGGGGAGGTGGAGGTACACCTTCAACACCGTCTGCCGGAGTGGATGTTAAGTCGATTATAGATAAAGTTTCAGAGTCGAAGATAAGGGAGTACATGACAAAACTCGTTGATGACGATTCAACTGCAACTGTTGATCAGACTCAGACAAGACTGACAGGTACAACGGGAAATGCCACGGAAGCAAATTACATAAAAAGTCATTTTGAATCGTTGGGTTTGACGACAACACTCCAACCATTTTCGGCGGGTGGAGTGATAACTAACAATGTAGTTGCAACGCTTCCCGGAACATCAAGCGAGGTGTATTTCATAACGTCTCATATGGATTCGATATCTCCAGGGGGTTCAGCACCGGGAGCAGATGATAACGGAAGTGGGACAGTGCTTGTTATGGAAGCGGCGCGCGTCCTAAAAGAATCAGGTATAACACCCAAAAAGACAATTAAATTTGTCACCTTTTCTGGGGAAGAACAAAATCTTCTGGGAAGTAAGTACTACATAGCCAATACTACAGAAACGATATTAGGTGTTGCAAATGTGGATATGATCGGGACACCCTCAAGTTCATCTGAGTGTATCGTAGCAAAATATGGTGAAGGCGGACTTGGAAGTGCAATAGCCTCAAAAATTGTAGATATTAATAACACATATAGTATTGGTCTGTCTGTGACCTCAAAATTCGAGGTAGATAATCGAAGTGATCATTGGCCCTTCCAAGCGAGAGGAAAGCAGGCTGCCTTTATGCACGAATGTACATTCAGTTCTGTCTATCATTCGGTGAACGATAAAATGGAGTATATTAGTTTTTCACAGGTAACAAAAGTAACCAAAGCTGTAACAGGAGCTATCGCAACATTGGCAAATGAATAAAATTATTACGTTATTATTTTGTAGCCTCGTTTTTATATTGGGATTTGTTTCTGTTGCACATGCTCAAAGCCTCTCAAAACTTGCGGTAGTTGAATATAAAGATACACAAGAATTGAACAGATTATTTCCTATCTCTCAAAGAGTTCTGGTTTATCTAAATGGAGAAGATTTTGAAACGGGAATTTTCCTTGCTCTTGTTACGGATGAAAATATTGTTTCGATTAAAGAGCAAAAATTCGATGTAACAATTGTAGACGAAAATCCGGATCTTGATCGATATATTCTGTTGTATCATCCCCAGATAAATAAAAGTGATGTATTAAAAGACTTGGGCGAAGTAAGGCAGATTACCCCGCATCATACGTTACTTAAGCTTGATGAAGGAAAAGAATTTCTTCATGAAGGAGCAGGAGTTGAATTTTTCGAAAATCCATTTCTGGAAGGAATAACCCCACCTCCAAATGCAACACCTGTTTTGCCGCAAACCGTAAATGAAGGGAAACCTGTAGCTCGAGCTGACAGCAATATTGTTATATTGCTTATTTCTATACTCATAACAGTGTTGCTTGGGGCTGGAATCGGTGCATTTTTGTATCTGAAGAAAAAAAGAGAGCCGGACAGCTCTTTCTAGCAATCATACCTCTTTTTTGCTAAAATATGATCCATGAATAAAGATTATTACGAAATTTTGGGTTTAAAAAAAGGCGCATCAAGCGCTGAAATTAAAGCTGCATATAGAAGACTTGCTCTGAAATATCACCCGGACAAAAACGCATCCAAAGACGCTGAAGAAAAGTTTAAGGAAATAAACGAGGCATATGAAGTACTTTCTGATGATCGTAAAAAAGCCCAGTACGATCAGTTTGGAAGTGCAGGACCGGGCGGTTTTGGAGGAAATGGTGGGCCATTTGGCGGAAGACAGGGGCCATTTACATACACATATACCAGTTCAGGAGGAGGTGCTCCGTTTGGATTTGATTTCGGTGGAGGATCTGATCCGTTTGATATTTTTGAACAATTTTTCGGTGGTGGTTTTTCGAAAAGACGACCGACATACTCACTCAGAATTCCATTTATGGAAGCTGTCAAAGGCGGAGAAAGAACGGTGACAATAGACGGCAAAAAGCAGTCGATCAAAATTCCCTCAGGTATTGGAAATGGAACCAGAGTTAGATTTGGAGATTTTGACGTTGTTTTTGAGGTGGAACCTCATCCTAAGTTTAGGAGAGAAGGTGCGAATATTATCACAGAAGAGCAAATTTCAATTTCTCAAGCGATTTTGGGAGATGTTATTGAGGTAGAAACTGTCAATGGGAAAGTAAAATTAAAAATTCCGGAAGGAACACAACCAAACGCGCTTATTCGGATAAAAGGAAAAGGCGCACCAATACCCGGCAAGGGAGGACATGGAGACCACTTTGTTATCGCAAAAGTGAGTATTCCAACCAAGCTCAATTCCAAACAGAAAGAATTGATTGAAGAATTTTCAAAAGAGAATAAGAAATCGAGATGGTTTTAATTAACTTGTCAGAACATCAATTGCAGCCTGAGAACATTCATGGTCTTGCATTGTATCCTGTGATCCTCCAACCCCCACCCCACCTGATAGCTTTCCCCCTATTACGGCAGGAATACCACCTGCAATAGTTGTGAGCTCGCCTCCAAAGAGTGTGTTAATTCCGAAATATGGCTTATTCTCATTTGTAAAAGGACCGAGGTCTTTTGTAGCAAAGCCAAGATTGGCTGAGGTAAATGCTTTGGTGTAGGCAAATTGCGGACTGATTGGAATTGAGCCATCCATTCTTGATGAGGCAACGATCGATCCGTGGTCATCTACAATTACGGTAGAAATATGTATACCTAATTCTTTTGCTTTTTCTTCTGCGGCTTCGAGTGCTTTTTTAGCTTTGGACAGGGTAATCATAAAATAAGTATCTATTTTATGTTAGAAGTGTGCGAGCTATTTGTCAAGAGTACTTTAAAGAAAATCCAGAAAGTTTAAACTTGAATTCCATGTATCAAAAACAACCATTGCAGTTGCAGCCGAGATTGCAGCAAAAGATGTCCAGGCCGCATAGTCTTGATCCGTTTCAGAATGCATTGTAAATCGCTTGGTGTTGGCATATTTACCCGCGACTACGGCTATTCCTGCAAGCGTAACTGCAATTTTTAATTCTCGAGATAAATCGTCAAGCTCAAACGAACCGTTACGTCCGTGTTCTTCTTGGATTTGATGTGTGTTTGTGGTCTCTGGGATTAGACTGGGAGAATTCGTTTCGGTATATCCTATAGAAGGAGAAAATGCTATGCTCCCCGCGATAATTGCAGACTGTAGAGATTCTTTCATAAGTTTGAAATATATCATATAATATACAATAGTGCAAATTATTGAGCTATGAGTGCGTTGGCCGAACAATTACCAAGTCCAGAAATTCCTCTTACTGTCGAGCACAGAAGAGGTGCTTTTGCTTCGTCGCTGCACGTTTCTTCGCCGGAATTGGGTGAAAAAAACATTCCGATCCTCTCAATTAGAAATCCTTATCATCACAAAGAAATAGCTCATGCCATAGCAGGTGGAGCCCCTGTTGCATTTGAGGTTGGGGTGATTGGAGTACTGCTTGCGGTAAACGACCCGTACACCCCTCTTCCTGATAATTGGAGAACATTTTGGGAAATAAAACGCGGAAGAAAAACTGAGGATAAAGTTCCTATGTATATGCCGCCAGAGCATCAATGGAAAATTGTAGATTATGATAAATTGCATCCCGAATTCCAAAAACTAAGAAAACTTTCCGAGCGAGAAAAACTGTATGGAAATCTCCCGCTTCACGTCATTATGCCGTTTAAAGAGAGTGCTAAAGATGTGAATACAAATGTATTTGTGACGTATCCCGAAGACGCAAAATCCAAACCCCAAGATATGCAGGTGCCAGTGCCGACGGTATGTATCTTTTTCCAGGAAGATAGAGATTGGAGAAAGGTCTCAGAGCATGCGATGAAACTTAATCCCTTTGCGTACTATGGCGTCACGTCTTTTAATGACCATGGAGAACCATCCCCATGGACACTTCAAGACCTTGTTCCTTACACGCAAAAAAAGGGCATCATCCCCCCATACGATCTCGTAGTTGAAGATCATATTTTTCGAAGCGCAGATATTAAGAGTTCACATACGCAAGTGCGCTTGCCCCTACTACACGAAGAGCCAACTATAAAAATTATAAGACGAGGTCCGGTGACACCTGAGATGATTGAGGCGCAGACCGGTTTTAGAACGGAAATTCTTCCCTCCGCGAAATTTGCAGCGAGCGGACACCCGGAAGGGACAGACTTGTCACAAAATGTTTACTCCTATATTAATGAGGCAAATGCTTTCATCTCTCTGAGAGATAGAAAACACGCAGCGTAATACTTGTTTGACATCGAGTATGCTCACTTCTATAATTCAAATAGATACGAATTACATGCATGGCTAGTTTCGGTCCGACAATCTCTCAGATAAACGTTGCCCTCTCACGTCTTGAAAAAGTCATTCTTGAAACCTTGGATTTTGAAGAAGTAGTGCAGAATGTTGTAGATAGTATATTTAAGGAGCTTGGATATTTGCATTTAGGGTATAACATTGCAGTATTGGCACTCATCGATGATGAAAAAAATGTTCTGAAAAGAATTTCAATCTCCCAAACCAAAGAAGCAGAAAAGGGCGTGAAGGGACTTCCGGTCTCCTTCCACAATCTTGACATTCCACTATCTGAAAAGGGAAATTACTCTATTAAAGCAGTTAATAATAAGAAGATATATATAACTCATGATTGGTATGATCTTCTTCGACCCCAACTGACAAGCGATGAGGCAAGAGCTTTGCAAAAAAGTGTCGGAATCCAGACAAGTATCATTTTTCCACTCGTTGTTCACACAAAAGCAATTGGTCTTATGATTTTTAGTACGACTCGTCAAAAAAATCTCATAACAGATGCTGAAAAAGAATTGCTTCTCAGGTTTACGAATGTTGTTGCCCTTGCAGTACAGAATGCGAGATTGTATTCGTCAGTTGAGGAGAGTAGGCGAAATTTGAGGCTTGCCAATATAAGACTCAAGCAGCTCGATAAGCTAAAAGACGAATTCGTGTCCCTTGCATCGCACGAACTAAGAACTCCACTTACGGTGATCAAGTCGTATCTCTCTCTTCTTCATGAAGAGCACGATGGAAAATTAAACGAACAACAAAGGATTTATACACAGCGTGCTTTTGATGCGACGAGCCGACTCAATAGACTGGTGACAGAAATGCTTGATGTATCACGGATCGAGTCCGGAAGACTAATTTTAAATACAAAAGATACTGAGATTGGGGTGATAGTGCAAAATATTGTGAATGAAATGATGCCAAAAGCTCAAGAACAGCAAATTGAACTTGGCATCGATTCCCAATTGGGAGGTGAGGAAATCGTACATGTAGACGAAGAAAGAATTGGGGAGGTCCTCATAAATCTTATCGGAAATGCTATTAAATACACTTCGGGTAACGGAAAAATTAATATAAAATTATTAAAAGTCGAGAACAATATTCATATTTCGATTTCAGATACAGGGATAGGAATTAAAGAATCAGATCTTGGAAAATTATTTCAAAAATTCGGTGTTGTGGGGGGAGACTATGCACACAAGAATAATATTCCTTCGACCGGGCTTGGGTTATATTTGTCCAAAACGATTATCGAGCGTCATGGTGGAAAAATCTGGGCTGAATCAAAAGGCGAAGGGAAAGGATCAACTTTCACATTCTCAATTCCCGCAGCTGAGAAGAAATAAATTAAAGAAAAGACTCGATCTTCTTCATAAATTCATTAGGGTCAATTTTACTCTTAATAAGAATCTCATCGGATATTTTTTGTGCGAGTTTGAGTAGTCCCGGATCTTCACTATTGGTGAGCACAACAACTTTTCCTTTTTCGACTTTACTTTTATCAAGCGCTTCAAGCACTTGGATTCCTGAAAGCCCAGGAAGGGTAAGGTCGACCAATGCCAAATCCCATCCCCCCTTTAGGAGTCTTTCTTTTCCTGCCAATCCGTCTCCTATTGTTTCAAGAGAAAATTTTGTGCCGAGAAGTTCGCGGTATAATTCACTTAAGAATTGGTCGTCTTCAATAAGAATTATCGTTTTCATATAGAAATAATATAAGAATTAAGAAACGAGTTCAAGAGGAGAACTAGCGTGTTACAGATATTACTGCACCGAGTTGTGCATTTGGAGCAGCAACGGTGACACGGTTGCTTGCATTGTTTACTACGATTGTGTATTCAGTATCATACGCATTTGCACAGTCTGCCTCTGCTACAGGATCTGCTCCACTTGTTGGATCGACCGGAAGTGCTGCGATATATGTTGGAACAAGATCAGCACAAATGTCGGCACCAGTGTCTGCAATATTTTCAGTTGTTCCAACCGCCGGCATGCCTGCTGGAAGAGTGCCGTTATTATCCGCACCGTATTGTGTAACTGCATTCAAAATAGAATTTACGTCAGATGCGCGTTGAGTATTATTTGCTTGTGCGAATTGTCGTGCTGGATTGATAGCGATAAGTACAATTGCCAGGAGTACAGCAAGGATTCCGATAACAACGAGTAATTCGATGAGGGTGAAACCTGAGTCTTTTGAGTAAAATTTCTTTAACATATTAGGGCAGTTAATCTATGTCTATTAATACGCTATCATTTAGAAAAATTCTTGTCAAGGGGTATTTTCAGAAATGAATTATTTAAAAGCAATTATTAGAAGAATATCATTTGATGCTTCTGAGACAGTCCTTTCTGTTAATTGAGATAACTCAGATGACACATAATCTAAAACGCGATTTTTAACAGTAGATGGTAACGTATTCGAAAATGTTATCAGATTTGTTTGGGTAGTATTATTGACAGTTACTGAGATATTCTCAAATCCCTCCTTTTGTAGTCCTTCTCGAATTCGTGCTGCACTAGAAGCATTTTGTTGATTGGTCTGAATCTCAAACGAAAGAGACTTTGCAAGATTATTAATACTTATAGAGTCCGACGTGTCTGTTGGAGTTGGAGTAAAGTTTTCATCTGTTGAGTTTGTTGAAGAATCTAGAGTTGGAGATTGCTGCGTGACGGGAGTAGGATACATAACAGTTTTTACAACTAAGCCAACAAGCACAAGAATAAGGATTATGAATACTAAAATTAAAAATATAACCCTTGGAGTTATTTTTTTCTTTTTTTCCGTTTCTATTTCTATGTCTGGGTCCAATGAATTAGTATCCAGATCATCAGAATTACTGTCTGTTTTTTTATTTATATCAAAAACATCATTCTTAATTGAGTCAATTTTTTTTAAACCTAGTGAAATAATCGTTTGAGAATTCTCGGAAACATTTTTATCAAGCAGTGCAGCCAGGGTAATCCCATTCACTGAGAAATTTTTCTTGACAAATATGTTTTTTATAGAATCATACAAATCTTTATTTGTTGCAACTACTCTTTCTGAGGTTGGCGTCAAAGGAATTATTATAGAGCAGGTATTTTCAAATGGTATGTTGTTTATAAAATCTTCGATTGATTTTTTGTCTTTCTCAATCTTAAACTCCTTTTGGAATAGTACGGAATTTGTCAAAACGATGAGAATATTCCCAGGTACTAATTTGTTTGTTTCAATTACGCTACTAATTTGCTGATCCAAACTAGATTCATTTATTACTTCCAAGTCATAGACACTTTGAGGAAGAAAGTCGATTTTGTGTATTCTTTTTTGAGTGTCAGAATAAAATTCAAGACCAATCTTGTTGATCAATAATATATAGCGATTTTTAATCATTGTGGTATCTCATCCCAAGCTGTAACAGTTAAAATGTTGTTAACATATGTTGCCGTTACTTGAATTGATCTTTCGAAATTACCGATTCTTCCCCTGGAAATAATCGTTTTTGTTGTAGTTCCAGTTACGGTAATTGTAGCAGTTCCATCTCCAATTGTCAGTACTTCAGATGTGTAAGAAGGATTTCTTAACAGTCGAAGCAATGCATTTTCCATACCGCTTTCTGCGATTGAATAAGCATCATTTCCCTGTTGCATTGTTGTTACAGCGCTTGAATTTACAATGATCATTACAACAGCTGCGGATGTCACTATGATTGTAATAAGTGCAAAAAAAAGAAGCGTAATAAGTGCATTTCCCCTACTACCGAGTGGTATATTTTTCATCGTATTCCAAGAGATGTTTGAATTGTTTTGCTCTCTGTTCCCTTGCTTTGAGTTGAAAGGGAATTCACAGTATATGATATTCCAATACTATTCTTCCCCCCGCTGTTTCCTAGCCTCGTAAAGGATACATTCGTGACACTTGTATTATATCCATTCATCTGTACAGTACCATTTGGACTAGTAAGCTCTAATTTATTCCCGTTTAAATTATAAGTATAGTCTTGACCGGAGATAACGATCGTTAAAGTTGAGTCTTGAGCGCCTATCGAGGAGGGCGTTGTAATTGAATCAGCTCGGTTAATATCGTAAGAAAGTCTCTCTAAAATATATCGGCTGTCTTGTTGAACTGATGATGTTGCTTCTGATTCCACTTTTAATTCAAGTGCAGATGAAAATATCTGCGTTAAAGCAACTAAAAAAATGGAGAAAAGACCCATATATAAGATAAGTTCAATAAGAGTAAATCCTTTATGGGTATTTTGAATGTGTTTCATTAGGGGGAATAATTGATTGTCACGTCATTTACAACTGGTGTCGAGTTGTAATTTGTTGTTGAAAGAAAAGCTTTATAACGAAAACATCGTGCCGGGTTTTCGTAACCACTTCCATCATTACTTAAGGCAAGGGGTGTGCTATTGGCTGATGTGTAGTAGGTTCCAGATGTTCCATCGGGCCCTGTGAAAGTAAAAGAAGCTCCATTGCAGCTTCCACTAACAGGATCAGCTCCTGCTGTTTGGAATTGTACCATTGTTCCCGAAGGTGTTGAAACGTTGGGTATTATACGATTAAAAACAGTTTCATAACCTGCGTCAAAAGTAGCCGATTCGTATGATCCCGATTCAACGTATGTTCCGTCAGGTCCTCCTTGTATTATTTTTAATTCGTTATTAGTATCGCCGGTTATTATATATGCATACGCATCCCCATCAGTTTCTTTTACTGCAGAAACCCCATAAATACCCTGATCATACTGAAGACCGCCACACCTTGAAGGACTCCCTTCGTTAGTAAGGTCAAGAACTTGATACTCTTCAGAGTTAACTCCACCAACCGCATCTACACCAACAAGAAGGGCACGGTTCTCGGTAAGTGATACAACAACTGAACCTTCAGGGTCCATTCCATTTGCTTCATAACCACCACCATTGGTACAAGGAGGATTTGATGCAAGTCCCCCTACGAGTGAAGGGCTGGACTTATTAGATGTATTTATTGTAAAGAATTCTTTAAAGTTAGTATCATTTGTTGAAGAAATATATGCTCTTGAACCATCGGGTTTAACAAAAACTGCTTTCCCTGACTCTAGACTCGAGCAGTTGTTGGGTTCGATGTTTATACTTCCAACAACTCTCCATGTGCTTGAATTATTGTGGTTTGTGACATTCAGAATTTTTAGCTCTTCAGGTGTGCTTCCTTCAATTGCAACAAAAAGATATTTACTTCCCCCAACATTCCTAAAGTAAATTTCCCCAGCAATATCTCCTGAGTTGGCAAACTGAATTCTTGTTCCAATCATGGGCCTCGAGCCTGATTTGCTTGAAAGATCAAATACGTATATGTAGTTGCCTGCGGCAACATACCCTGTTGCATCGTCGATATAAATACTTGTTGCATCAGATGAATTATTTGATGTATTGAAGTAACCAGATTCTGCATAAATTTTATTTACTGGATCGGCAAAGCTATTGAGATTAATGATTACAACTTCCTTGCTGTTATCACTGGTTGCTATATACCCCCAATTTGAATCTCCCCATACGTCATATGTCTTGTATCCCTTAAAAGAACCAAGCAGTGTTCCAACTGGTGGATCACCATTTGAAACTTGTACTAGAGCAAAAGAAGTAGTGGTTGATAGGGCGACATCTCCAGTTGCTGCGAAAACATATCCTTCCTCTGCCCATACTGCAGTGGGTTTGCCAGGAAGGTCAAGGGAGGCGAGTGATAGATTTGGTTGACACCACTGTCCCTTAACGTTTGTGCCCAATACGACTTCCCCGTCTAGAGTATTTGTAGTAGTTGCTTGAGTTAGAGTTCCAGCATTGAATTCATCTTGAGTTGATTGGAGATATGTAAGATTATCAAGGTAGCGTGTAATAAAAAGTGTGTTTGAAATTGAAGAAGGATTAGGCAAGATCCAAGAAACAGTCAAGACTATTTGTTTTGTTGATGGATCAAGTGTCCCTCCTGAGGTAGCAATTGATCCTTCATCATCTCTGTAAACATCCGAGATGACAATACTTCGAGTTAATCCGTTCACCGTTTCGGATCCAGCAGAAAGAACCCATCGGTTTGAGGAGAGAGTTGGATGGAATGTACCGTTTGTTGCAATTGAGGCCCAGCCACTTTCACGAACACTTCTCACAGCTTCTTGTGCTTCTTTTAGGAATGAAACAGCGTCTACTCTTTTTTCTTGCTGCACTTTTCCGCCCCTTGAGGCAACAAGCCCGGTTATAAGTCCCGGTAGAATAATTCCTGCGAGTCCTATTGCAAGAATAATTTCAACTAAAGATTGGCCTCTGGCTCCCTGAAGTTTAAGATGTTGTAATATTCTCATTTACTCCACGCTAGTTATAACCCCAGCTTGATTTAATGTAATAGTTTTTGTTTCACCTCCTTGATTTGTGAGAATAATCTGGTTTTGTGAAGAATTGAAGTTAGCGATTTCTCCCGATGCCCTCTGAAAAATAATTGTGTTTGAAGGAAAAGTTACAGAAGTAAATGTAACATTATTATCAAGGGAAATGACAAAATTAGTAGGGTTATTGGCTGTGTACGTAGATCCTGCAAACAGAGTGTATGATGTTGAGTCAAAATATATTCCATACTCGGTTGGTGCGGAACCGTTTTGCATAGATCCACTCATAGCAAGGGTTTGTTGGCTCTTTATCTCTGCAAGAAGAGAATTGAGTTCGGTGTCCAGTGAAGTCTTACTTTGCGCGTGAAGAAGATTTATTGTTACAATTCCACTGAGAGTAGCGAATATACTCATGGCAACAACAACCTCTATTAGTGTGAACCCCCTTTTTTTACGTAAAAAATTGATCATAGAACGCTATCTATTTCCGACTTGTCCAATGAGGCCGTAAATAGGTGCAATAATTGCTAGCATCATTCCTCCAATTAATACTGAGACAAATACCAGCATTAAAGGTTCCATTAATGTTGTGACAGTTTTTAGAGTTTTTGATACTTGATAGTCAAGATATTCAGAGATGTCCTGCATGGATTTATCGAGGGTACCGCTTTTTTCTCCCGCTTCAATAATTTTAATCATGATGATAGGAATAATACTTTTGTGATTCTTAAATGCGAGAGACATTTTTTTTCCAGAAAGAACTGTTTCTTTTGCGTGAGTTATTGCTTTTTTAACAGTATTTTTCGTGACTACTTCTTCACATAAATTTAATGAATCATTTATTGGAATGCCTGCATTTAAAAGAAGAGACATATTTCTTGTAAACTTTGTTAAGTCAATTTGTACCGCTAGTTTTGACACCAATGGAAGAGCAAAAAGAATTTTAATGAAGATTTCCCTTTTTATTTTGTAGAAAAGAATTGCACCAATGACGATAAAAACTGCAATTGCTATGAACGGAATTGTATATGTGAGAAGGGCATGGGAAATAAATATAAGTATTTTTGTCGGAAGAGGTAATATTACATGAAGCCTTTCAAACACCTGAGAGATTTTTGGTATAACAACTACGAGGAGTACAAAGAATACAATAATAAATACAACCATAATAACAAGTGGATAGAGCATCGCTCCTTTTACTTTATCTCTGAATTCAGCATCCTTTCGTATATTATCAGTCATATCGTTGAGAGTGACATCGAGTGTGCCTGCTTCCTCAGCGGTTTTGATGATACTAACCGTAACTTTATCAAAAACTTTTGGAAATTTATCAAATGTGAAGTAGAAATGTTTTCCTTGGTTTAGGTCTGCTTTTAAGGCAAGAAGGATTGTTTTTGAATTTCCTTTTGAATCTTCAAGAAGTGACTCAACTGCTTCAAGGATTGGAATTCCAGCAGCAAGCATTGTATGAAGGTTTTTAATCAGTCCAACTTTTTCATTTGTTGAAAGCCGTATATTGGATGTTTTCATAGATTTTCAACTTTTGTAACTCGTAGTACCTCTTCTATAGTGGTTACACCCTTGGCGACCTTGCGAAGTCCATCATCAAGCATGGTAGTCATTCCATCGAGAACAGCCTGTTTTATAATAATATCAGCGTCTGCTTTTTGAATGATGAATTTTCTTACCTCTTTTGTAACTTCTAAAACTTCATATACTCCAAGTCTTCCTGAGTAGCCTGTAAAATGGCATACTTTACAGCCCTTCCCAACGTAAATTGTTAAAGGGGTTTTGCTGCCAAAATTTTTTCTGATCAGATCTGGTGGAAGATTAATATTCAAATCTTTAGGAGCAATATTTACTGAGGTTTTGCACATTTCACATATTTTTCGAACCAAACGCTGACCAACGATAACATTTACAGTGGATGCAACAAGATACGGTTCAATATCCATATCAACAAGGCGAGGGAGTGCGGTCGCAGCATCATTGGTGTGGAGCGTCGAGACGACTAAATGTCCGGTAAGTGCTGCGTTTACAGCTATACTTGCAGTTTCTGAGTCACGGATTTCACCAACAAAAATAATGTTAGGATCTTGTCGAAGAATTGAACGAAGTCCCGAAGCAAAAGTAAGATTGGTTTTGGTGTTGACCTGAATTTGATTTACTCCTTTAATTCTGTATTCGACAGGGTCTTCAATTGTCGTAATGTTTTTTTCCCTGGAATTTAAAATTTTTAGAATTGAATATATGGACGTTGTCTTACCAGATCCTGTGGGTCCGGTCGAAAGAATCATTCCATAGGATTTATTTATAGCCTTATTAATTTTTTCTAAGTCGTTTTCGCTCATTCCCAGATCTACAAGCGAGAACTGTCTTTGTCTTGAGGACAAAAGTCTCATAACAATTTTCTCTCCCTCAACAATTGGCACAATTGAGACTCGAATATCTAAATCTTCTTCGTCAAGCTTTATTGTCAATTTTCCATCCTGAGGACTTAAATGCTCATCCGTTCGAAGTCGGGATAACACCTTAATTCTTGTTACAACTTGGTCGTGAATTGCATGAGGAAGTTTCAAGACATCCTGGAGAATTCCATCAATACGAAAACGAACAAGTGAATCTGTTTCCTGCGGTTCAATATGAATGTCTGAAGTCTTATCTTGATATGCATATCGAACTAGAATGTCAACAATTTTTGCAGTCGGTGCATTTTGAGCAATTCTTTTTGTAACACTTCCCGCTTCTTCAGGGAAGAAGGATTCAAAGGTTTTTTGGAGATTACTACGAAAAATATGAAAGGTATTAACAATATCGCGTTCTGTAGCAAAGTAAGGGATAACTTTCTGTCCGGTTTTTTTAGAAATAAGTTCTAAGGCCTCTCGATTTGTCGGATCAGATAGGGCAATTTTAATTCCGGTATTGTCGCGGGCGAAGGCAATCATTTTTTGTCTTCGTGCAAATTTTTCAGGAACTATATGAAATACTTCATCAGGGATTGAGATTTTTGATAAAACGACGTATGGAATTTTAAGAAAATCTGCGATCAGAATTCCCAGATTTTCATCGGATGCTACATCTTTTTCAATCAGCGCATCGTAGAGATGCATTCCTGATTCTTTTGCAAACGATGCAATTTTCTCAAGCTTTTTTTCATCGACAAGTTTTACTTTTATAACGAGCTGTTTTAGCTCGTCGTCCGATATAATCATGGGCAGTATGAAAATTACTTAACAATTTCCGCGATCTTACCAACTAAATTGTTGAAGTCAAAAAAGCTTTTATTAACATAATCCCTTGCACCAAGAGCCATTGCTCGTTTTATGTCATCCTCTTGTCCAAGAGTTGAAAAAACAAGAACCGGAATCTTTGAAATTTCAGGATCTTTTTGCATCTCTTCGAGTAACTCGAAGCCGTTCTTCTTGGGCATGATAATATCAAGAAGAATTGCATTGGGTTTTTCTGCTCGAATTTTCTCAAGTCCTTCCTCGCCATCGGATGCGACAACAATTTGATACCCTTGTTCGGTTAATCTCGTAGAATAAAACTTTTGGAAAAATACATCGTCCTCGATAACTGCTATTTTCATAATGCTATTATATAGTATACCTATTCGTTTTGTATTTTTAAGAGCATATTGTTTTCTTCTTCACTGAGCGGTTGTTCGTGTCCGGTTTGCTTGATAGATGAGAGAGAAAAGTCGATAAAGTCTATAACCTTTTTGATTTCAAAAATCTCTTCATGAGTGGCATTTTTCTGGGATTTGAGATGATTTTGTGCAAAAAGTTCAAGTGCCCGAGAAGCGCTGCCCGTATTTGAGTAGTTCATTGCAAGACTTTGGCTTTTAAGCGAGTGTGAAGACATAAAAAAATCCTGAAATGCATCCCTGACAAAATTTCCACCGAGTTGTTCGTAACCGTTTTTGAGCGTATTAAGGTACTGGTCTGCAGTCTTGAGATACAATTCTTTGAATTCGGAAATAAGAGCGTCAGTCACGCATCTATCATACACAAGTAGCATCGTGTGAGCAAGTATATTTCTTGATTTATACCCCTGCTCAATTTACACTTATAGAGAGCAATGTCGATTATTTTCTACCCCTTATTTATAATTCTTTTCTGGTATGTAGATATTCCTCTGAAAGCATTGCGCTTTATGCACTCGTTGAATTTGTATGTATTGCATCTTCTATCGGTTCCGATACTGGCTCGCACCTTTTTCAAACCTATCAAGAACGAATACCACAAAGGACTTATCATCTTCTCAATATTTTTTGGAATATCTATAAAGTCTATTCTTATCGTGGTTTCGCTTGCGATAGTTTTACTTATGGCGGTTATTGAATGCATAATTCTCGCGTTTTATTTGGTTTTGCCGCCATTCCTGTTTTACATACTTGTTTTATGATCGGAGAAAACTATTACTATCAGGTCTACAAAATTTTCTACAGCAACGTTGTGGTGCTGATTCGTTTTGGAATTTTTGCGGCAATTCCGATTCTACTTATTTCTCAACGAGAAGATTTTTCAAATGTTAAAAAGATTCTATTTTTCTATTTTCTTCTGCTCGTTCATGAAGCATATCTCCACGCAAAAATATACAAACACAAACCCAAGAAAGGCGTGATGGACGAAGTAAAAGATATTGAATTTATTATGGATCTAAAATCGAGATTGGTTTTTAACCACAATAAGAGCTCGTACAAGATTATTAAGAATACACCTCACAAAATTCATGAAATTATATTCATTATTAAAAAAATTGGCGGACTGTTTCGGCTCGATAATGTCGATGTTTATAAAGAGGAGTTATTAAAAGAGGCTCGCGAAATTGTCCGTTCGGTTGGTGGGAGATATATCACAGGTCTTGATATGTTCGTGTCATACCTTATACTCTCTGATGATAAGACGCAATTTCTTGACAAGCACAATCTCACAAAAAACGACCTTATCAATATCCTCTATTGGGCACGCAATAAGTACAATCTTGATCGCAAACACACATTTACCGTTTCTTTCAAGGGTCTTGGGGCATTTGATTGGCTTGCGTATGGCTGGGATTACGAAATTAAAAAATACACTCAAGATTTGACTTTGGCAACGCTATCGGAAAAGTCACCGCCTACTGCAGTTGGAAGAAAAGATGAATATGAGCAATTTTTAATTGCCCTTTCTCGGGGAGATAAGGCAAATGTTTTGCTCGTTGGGGAACCGGGAACAGGGAGATCGTCACTTGTAAAATTTTTTGCATACTATTCTCATATCGGGTGGGTGCCCAGGGGGCTTGCTCATAAAAGAATATATAAATTACTAATTGATCAATTGTTGGCGGGAGTGAATTCTCAGGGTGAACTTGAAGAGAGGCTGAACTTGATGCTTCAAGATGTTGCCCATTCGGGGAATGTGATGTTATTTATTCCAAATCTTGAGAATGTTTTGGGCGCGGGTGGTTTTAATTTCGATTTGTCTGGAGTTTTATACGAGTATCTCAAAGAAAACAATATTCAAATTATTGCCACAACCACAGAGAATATGTATAAAACCGTAATCGATCAGAAGGTTGCGTTTCGTGACCAATTTGAATTGATCAGGCTTGAAGAGCCAAATCCCGAAACGGCACTCTTCATGCTATTTGAAAAAACAACGCATATAGAAGACAAATTCGGAGTCAGACTTACATACGAGGCTATAAAAGAAGCAGTCGATTTGTCATCGTCGTACATCCCCGATAAATATCTTCCAGGGAAAGCAATCGATCTATTAGAAAGTGTTTCATCGGCTGTGAGACTGTTACCGAGTCGCACCGGACCCCAGGGAGGCTTATCGTTATTTGGTAGAAAAATTCCAACCGTCACAAAAAATGATGTAATTGCATTCGTTGAGCAACAAACCAAGATTGTCCTTGATGAACCAGGAGCAGCAGAAAAAGAACTTCTCATGAATTTTGAGAAAAAAATTCATGAGACATTTGTTGCTCAAGAGGAGGCTGTAAAGCTCGTTGCCTCGACATTTAGAAGACTGAGAACCGGCTTTGTGAATAACAAACGGCCGATTTCTGTCTTTCTTTTTATGGGACCAACGGGAACCGGAAAGACTGCGCTTGCGAAAGTAATATCACAAATTTATTTCAAGGATGTTGATGCGATGATAAGGTTTGATATGTCCGAGTTTCAGACTCAGGAGCAAATTGAACGCCTATTGGGGCCACGGCCCGGCATGGGATATATCGCAAATACATTAGTTGATCAGGTGCACGATCATCCATTTTCCGTGATCCTGCTTGATGAGTTTGAAAAAGCGCATCCTCAAATATTGGATCTTTTCCTGCAGGTTTTTGATGATGGAAGGCTCACAGACAATGCGGGAAGAACTATCTCTTTTGTAAATACAATTATTATTGCAACGACGAATGCCGGGAGTGAGATGATCAGAGAAGAAACCCAAAAAGGGGTGAGAGTAAGTGATATGAAAGATCAATTGGTAGACTATCTTATGCGCGCTCATCTTTTTCGGCCGGAACTTATCAATAGATTTGATGAAGTGGTAGTCTTCTCTCCACTCACACAGCAAGATATTGTTCAAATTTCCAAACTCATGATCGAGGAGTCATTAAAACGCCTGGAAGAGCGGCATATGTACATAACATTCGATCAGCGTGTTGTTGACAAGGTCGCTCGTGAAGGCTATGATCCAGAGTTTGGCGGAAGAAACATTAGAAGATATATTGAAGAAAATCTTGAGTCGTTCATTTCGGACAAAATCCTCACAAACGAAATCTCAAGAACTATACGGGTAAATTTGTCTGTTGATGATACCGGAAGATTTATAATACAATCAAC